>CANOID010000041.1 GCA_947565985.1 uncultured Lachnoclostridium sp. | reverse complement strand
AGGGGTGTAGTTCATCGGTAGAATAAGAGTCTCCAAAACTCCAGAGGATGGTTCGATTCCTTCCACCCCTGTTAATGTAAAACCACCAGAATACTTATTTTATAAGGTTTCTGGTGGTTTTTATATATGCCAAACATATAGCGGACAAAGTAAGAACGCAACCAAAAAATATTACCCAAGTAGCATTACACTATCTCAATAACTGTAATATATTGACAAAAGTTATTGTATCAGATATCATAAAAGCAGCCAATAAAGTATAAATAATAAGATGGAAAGGCAGGAGAATGTATGGAAATAAAAGACAAAAAGTATATTAAACTGCTAGCGGAAAAGTATCCTTCCAAGCAGGCAGTATGTAGGGAAATTATTAACCTTAGTGCAATTTTAAATTTACCAAAGGGAACAGAACATTTTATGAGTGACCTTCATGGAGAATACGAAGCATTCTTTCATATTTTAAATAATTGTTCTGGAGTAGTACGTGAGAAAGTAAACCTGCTGTTTGGTGATGTACTGACAGACTTTGAACAACAGGAAATCTGTACATTGATTTACTATCCAAGGGAAAAGCTTGCAATGTTACAAAAGCAGGAAAATTTATCAGATGAATGGTATCGCATGGTCTTAAATCAACTTATTGAAATTGCAAAGTTATTATCTTCAAAATATACTAGGTCTAAAGTAAGAAAGGCTATGCCTGAAGAATTTTCATATATTATAGATGAGCTTCTCCATGTACAGAAAGACGAAGATGATAACCAAGTTCTATATCACAGCAAAATTATTGATACAATTCTGGAAATTAACAACGCCGATGAATTTATTGTAGCACTGTCAGGACTAATTAAGCAGCTTGCTGTAGATCATTTGCATATTGTAGGGGACATATTTGACAGAGGACCTAATGCTGATAAGATACTAGATCTTTTAAAGAACCACCATTCCATTGATATAGAATGGGGAAACCATGATATTTTATGGATGGGTGCTGCATCAGGAAGTCTTGCGTGTATTGCTAATGTAATCCGTAATAACTTAAAATACGATAATACAGAAATACTTGAAAGTGGCTATGGAATTAGTCTGCGTTCACTGGCTTTATTTGCGGCACAAACATATTCATATGAGGATCCGATGGATGCTGCACTAAAAGCAATATCTGTTATTCTATTTAAATTGGAAGGAGATATTCTTGACCGACACGAAGAATATGGAATGAGTGACAGAATGTTCTTACATAAGATTGATTTTGAAAGCGGAAAAGTTATGATTGATGGCAAAATGTGTGATATGAATGATTTGGAATTTCCTACACTTGATAAGAGCTGTCCATACAAACTTTCAGAAGAAGAAGCAATAGTTATGGAAGAACTTAAATCAGCATTTTTAAATAGTGTACGCTTACAGTCACATATTAAATTTTTATATCAAAAGGGAAGCATGTATCGCATCTATAACGGGAATCTTTTATACCATGGATGTATTCCGATGGATGATACTGGTAATTTTGAAGGCATACAAATGGAAGGCAAAACCTACCAAGGCAAATCATATCTTGACTATGCTGATAAAGTAGCAAGAAGAGCATACCATAATAAATATGACAATAATGCAAAAGATTTTATGTGGTATCTGTGGTCTGGCAGAAAGTCACCACTGTGCGGCAGAAATATTAAAACATTTGAACGTACATTTATTTCAGATAAAAGTACATGGCATGAGGAATCAGACCCATACTACAGCTTCTATAAAGAAGAAAAGACTTGTAATATGATTTTGCGTGAATTTGGTCTCTATACTGATATGTCACATATTATAAATGGGCATACTCCTGTAAAAACCGTTGAGGGAGAAAAACCAATAAGAGCTAATGGAAAACTAATTGTTATTGACGGCGGATTCTCTAAAGGCTATCACAAAACTACAGGTATTGCAGGTTATACATTAATTTATAACTCACATGGATTGCGAATCAAGGCACACCAGCCTTTTGAAAGTGTATACCAAGCACTTATTGAGAATAAAGACATTGAGTCAGAATCACATATGGTAGAAACAGAAAAATCACGTATTATGGTAAGAGATACAGATAGCGGAAAAAGGATTATGGATCAAATTGCGGATTTAGAGCAATTATTGGGATATTACGATTAAGAGCAGATTTAAGTGACAAAGAAATTAATAATATAAAAATACAAGCGTGTCCTTCTTTTATACGTGAAGTAAAAGCGACACGCTTTGTTTTTATTTTTGAATTTTTCTCTTTGGCGGCTTTGGTCCAAGATATTGATAAAAATATGTTTTCATCATGCCATTATAAATTTTGCGATTTTTGTCGGCTTTATTTCCAATATACTTTTCTGCTTGTTCATATGCAGTTATCAGATACATTGACCAGCTGTCAAGGCTTTGGTATACCTTTCCAATCTCCTTGTAAAGAGCAGGCATATCATCTATTTCATCAAGGCGTTTACCATATGGTGGGTTAGTTATAATAAATCCATATTTTTTTCTATGGCTCAGTTGTGATAAAGCCCGTCTCTGAAAATGTATAAAATGGTCTACATCTGCATTTTTAGCATTTTCCATTGCGATTTTTATAGCATTATTACTAATATCATATCCTTGTATATCCATTTCCACATCATGTATTATTAAATCCTCTGCTTCATTTACAGCATTATACCACTCTTTTTTAGGAATAAGATGTGTCCATTCTTCAGCAATAAAAGAGCGGTTAAGCCCTGGTGCAATATTTGCCCCTATAAGAGCAGCCTCTATAGGAAAAGTTCCGCTTCCACAAAATGGGTCTATAAATATACGGTCTTTATTCCATGGAGTGAGCATTATCAATGCAGCGGCGAGAGTTTCCGTAATTGGGGCTTTAACAGTAGCAAGTCGATAACCACGTTTGTGAAGCGAATCTCCTGATGTATCAAGTCCTACTGTAACCTCATCTTTCATAATTGTTACACGTACTGGAAAACTTGCACCATCTTCCTTAAACCAATTTGTCTTATATTGTTCTTTAAGCCGTTCAACCATAGCTTTCTTCATAATAGACTGTATATCTGATGGGCTGAAAAGTTTGCTTTTAATTGAAGTTGCCTTTGTAACCCAGAAATTTCCATCTACTGGAATGAACTGTTCCCATGGAAGTGCCTTAGTCCCTTCAAACAATTCATCAAAGGTCGTTGCTTTAAAACTGCCAACTTTTAAGAGAATCCTTTCTGTTGTCCGCAAAAATATATTAGAACGGCAGATAGCATTGCTGTCGCCAGTAAATGTAACTTTGCCATCTTCTACTTTTGTTATCGTGTATCCAAGATTAGTAAGTTCTTTTTTTAAAACTGCCTCAAGCCCGAAGTGGCAAGGTGCAATAAATTCATAATTAGTCATAATTAGTCTCCACTGGTTTATTTATTAACAATATTTGCAATTAATAATTCCTTTTACGATATATTAAAGCACTTCCAATCCACCAAAACACAAAACCTACACAAATTCCAATTAATGCCCCCATGCTATCAATTCCTACATCTACAATGTTCCCATCTCTTCCTTCGACAAAAAGTTGATGGAATTCATCAGTACAGGCATAAAATGCAGCAAACAATTCACTGCATAAAAATATTTTAATATTTTGTCTTGTAAAAATAAAAGCAAATGGCAATACAAGAGTACATCCAAGTGCCATATATTCAAGAAAATGACCTGTTTTACGCACAATATGATGAATAAATTCATAAATTTCAGAACCTATAATAATAGTTTCACCTGTAAATCGTTCTATTATATCTATAACAACACTAGTTAAAGAAATACTTGTTCTTGACGAATCGTCTGCTACACTCGCAGAAAACCTAAAAATAATAACCATAATACAAATAGATGGAATCCATGTAGCAATATATTTTAGAACTAATTTCTCATTATCTTTGTTTAACATATCTTGTATAGTCTCCTGTGTTTAATACATCTACTATAAAAAAACCACTCTGATATTTTGCTAACAGAGTGGTCTTATACTTATTGAGCAGTTATAGCAGATGGTGATGCAACTGAAGCTGTTTTAGTTTTAGGAACGTCAACAATTCCAAGTAGTCTGTAAACTCCTGCCCAGGTTTTTGTACTCTGGTTTCCTGCCTTACGGATATAAATATAACTGCCATCCTCTATATTGGTTAAACTTAACATCTTACTTGCAGAACTGCCTCTGGCTGCCAATGTCTTTACATTTTTTGTATCTAGCTCGTCGATAGAAGTTACTTTTTTATCTGAAACGACAATCTGGTATGAATTATCGCCTATATTAGTAAATCTCACTGTGCCTTTCCATTTGCTTGTAGCCTTATCATATGTTGCATTACCATATGCTACCGTGACAACCGTTTTGCCATCTTTAAATATTTTAGCAGCCTGAATACCAGCACCGCCATACTCATCTTTGCCAATAGCACTTTCGCTTGTTACTATACTACTTGCACTTGTTATAATCTCCTCACCACCTAATTCAGCATCAGTTAAAGGTGATGTTACTTCTATTGGAACACGTGTCCAGTTAGAAGCACATTTTGCTTTTTTAGGACTACTGTCATTTACTTTGCTGGCAGTACGTACCTCTAGTATACCTACCACACCTGATTCAGCTAATTCATTTGGTACAACACTAAGCAACTCAGCTACTTTAACACCTGTAGTTGCTTTGGATGAATTAGCAGTTTCTATTGTTTTAGTTTCAGTGGTAATTGGTTCTCCCTCAATAGCTTGTTTAGTAGCTGTAAATGTCTTAAAACTATATGTATCATTATTATCTTTAATAAGCACACGATACTCTACAGCCTTTGGAAGAGTTACAGTACCAGCACCATACTGTACAGGAACAGAAGGTCCTTTTGCCTGCTTTGCTATATTGATTTTAGTAATCTTACCTGGAAAACTTCCTGAATCATATACATCAAGTTTAGTGTCAATATTACTTGCATCATATACATTCTTATAATCACCATTGTTAGGAGTAAGAGTTTCTTCTGACTTAGTGGCAGGAGTCCTTAAATATATTCCAAGTCCTTGATACTGGTATTTTCTAAAAATATCAGCCTTCTTACCTTCATTTAATGCTTCTGGTTCTGACCAACTGCCATATGGTGTTTTATACTGAAAACTTTCAGCAGCTTTTGCATAGTTCTTTTTAGCACCAGCCTTAAAATTCAGTTCATTTTTTTCTGCATTATATGTTATCACATTAACTTTTGCAGCTGCTGGAATCCTAACAATAAATGGTTTTTCCATATCTTCTGTCTTAACCGCAATAAAATTCTCTTTGACGTTACTAAATTTGGACAAATCAACTTTAACCTCACTAGTACCATTGACGTCATGCACATCCCATTGGGACATTTTAAATGTCATCTTTCCTTTCTTTTTGCTTTTTTTAGCCACACTAATAATAACTTCTTTATCATCCGATTCTGGTGTAACTATCATCTGTTGTTTATCTGTATTGATTTTTACATCTGCTATGGAAACTTGTGCAGATGCATTCATCTTACCAGTTCCTATACACGCTGCTGTTGCAAGAACAGCAAATGCTGTTCCCTGTAATAATTTTCTAGCTTTCATAAATATGCCCCCTTATATATAATTTTATGTCTTTGTTAATTTAGCTCCTTTTTAATTCACTATAAGTACTCTTATATTATACTATACGTTATAAAATTCGCTCTTATATATTTTTCGGCACTTTTATTCAAAAGATAAAGAGACAATACAAAATTCAGTAAATTTTTATCTCAATTCCAAGTTCATCAAACTGTTCTTTATACAAATCCACTTTTGATTCTGGAACTTCTATACTTTCAAGTTCACTCATGCCATCCAACATCTCAAAACTAATCCCTGTTATACTTGTTGGCAATTTCAATGTTTTAATGCCTGTGTCATAAAAAGCTCTCTCACTAATCACAATTAAACTTTCAGGCAACTCTAAACTTTCTAGTGCCATACACCCCCAGAAGGCTTCTGTGTTAATTGCATTAATACTATTCGGAAGCTGAATTTCAGATAAAGCAGTACAATTAGTAAAAGCTCCTTCACCAATAAATGTAAGACCTTCTTCAAGTTCACAGTGTTCCAATGCTTCACACTCTGAAAACACCCCGGGACCCATACTTTCTAAACTCTTAGGTATAGTAATATTTTTTAGAGACGAACAAAATGCAAATGCGTTATCTAAAATACTTGTCAAGGCACTTACTCCCTTTACTTCTGACAGCATACTGCAGCCACCAAATGAATCCTTACCAAGTCTTTTCACGCTGTTTGACAAATCAACTGTTTTTAACCCATCACAAGAATAAAAGGCACTCTCTTCGATTTCTTCTAAATTAGAGCCTGCAGTAAAACTTACAATATCAGAATCGGTTTCAAAGGCATTCTTGGCAACTTTCGTGACTGGATAATCCTTATCTTCATAGTGAATAGCATCTGGAATATTTATATTTGTTATATCGAAGTCATAATGACCCATGACAGTTGTATTTTCTCCATCTATCTCATAATTTACACCATCATATTCCAAAAAACCACTTTCAATATTATATGTTGCTTCTATTTGGTTTACATCTTCGGTGTCTTTTTCATCATTTGCACAGCCAATAAAGCTGGTTATACAAAACATTAAAATACATATATAATAACACTTTTTTTTCATATAATTTTTTCCTCGTTTCTATGTTAGCTAATATAATAATATTTCCCAGATAATTTTATATATACAACGGAAAGAGGGTTGTTTACACAACCCTCTCTTTTAAACATTCAATATAGATTTAAAATAAATAACTAAAATTCTGTAATTATTTATCCAAACATTCCAATGATTTTGAATTTTTTATATTATTTTGCAGGTGCAGGATCATCACTAGGGAATTTAACTTTACCTACAGCTGTATAAGCTCCAGCCCAGTCCTGTGTAGCCTTTACACCAGATGTACGAATGTAAACAGTATGACCATCAGTTACTTTTGACTTGCTAATCTTGCCATCTTTTCCAGCCTTAACAACTGTTGATTTCGCAGTTGCTTCAGGTTTCTTATCAGCAATTATAACCTCAATATTTTTATCAGTTCCATTATGAATTACAATTGCATCATATTTTCCTTTATTTGTCTTATTATACTTTACATTAATCTTGTCTTGAACTACTACTACTCCATCTGTAGCAATATCAGCATCTGCAACTACTGTACTGTCAACATTAAGTTCTACAGGAGCTTTTAAAGAAACACGAGTCCACTTAGATGCAATCTTCTTGTCAGTAGCAACTTTACGAACCTCTAATACTCCACCTGATGCTGTACCAAGGAATACATCAAGACCCTGAGGTGTTTTTGTTGAATTAACTATTGGCGTTTGAGCAGCATCATAAGCACCATTAGCATTTTCTAATAAGACACGATATTCAGCTTTATCTGGAACTTTAACAGTACCTTTTGCATAATCTACAGCAACGGAAGGACCATTTGCCTGTTTTGCAATATTAACCTTTGATTCTTTACCCGGTAAACGACCACCATCATATACTGGAGACTTTGCTGGAGTTGCTGATTTATCAGCAGCATCAGATACTTCTAAATTTGGAACTGCTTGGAGAGCACCTGTAGTTGTAGCATTAGCTCTTACATATAAAGAAGCTCCCTGATAGTGATACTGCTCAAAAGGTACAGATGAAACATTCAAATCTTGCCAACTGCCATATGCTGTTCTATACTGCCAACTATAACCACCTTTATCCTGTCCTGCAGTTGTATCAGCATTCTTAACATTATCAATTGCTAATTCTTTCTTTACAGCATCATATTTTACTTTCTGACTCTTTACTGAAGAACCAATCTTAATATAAAGAGCATCTGTTGTCTCTGTTTTAACAGCAACATAATTATCTTTTACATTGCTCAACTTAGATAAATCAATTGTAACAGAACCCGTCTTTACATCATATACATCCCATCCAGCTACCTTTACTGTTCCTTTATTCTTGTTATATGCTCCTACTCCAAAGACAACTTCTTTATCAGTAGTTGTAACTGTCATTGTCTGTGCAGCTGTATCAACACTTACAGCAGAAGATGCGAGCTCTGCTGCTGATGCGTCAGCAGCACCCATCCATGCTGCTGCTGCGAGAGCTGTTAAAGCAGTCCCTTGTAAAACTCTCTTAATTCTCATAATTATACCTCCTTGTAATTACACCTTACATAAATCTACGTCCTTGTGTTAATTCATCCATATGGCTAATTTATTCTCAGCCTGGAAAAACGTTACTCCTCTATATATCAGAAGTAAAGCTTAACCCACAAGAGCTATATAAAAACCATTTAGGATAAACCATATAAAATGCAAAGTCTGTAAAACATCTTCAATAAATGCAATTATACATTCTTTTTACATTCTTCTCTATTTTCTAAAAGCCTTTTGGTTTAAAGAATTCACTATCCAAGTCTAATCTTAATATACCAATGCAACGCCAGACAAAAACTTTATTCTTAAGATGATACACAATACAATATGTTGCCCTCTATTGCTGAAAATACAATTAACACTTCCTAAGTTGTCTATACCAGCCTTTGTTCCTTCTAAAAACAAAAACCTAATAATCCATGATGTCATTTCCCATTAGAGTTTGGTTAATTGCTCTAATTGCATTGTCAATTATATAATTCTGTCAAAGTATCACTGTCTGGCAGCCAGATTAAATATGTAAAAAACAGATACACTCTTCCACAGTTAAAAGAATATTTTTTAACGTCGCCACAACATTATACCAATATTACCTACACTGTTTGAAAAAACTATAAGTTACTACTATGGTTTTATGTATTTGCTTCTGCCAAGGATTAAACATAATCCAACACTTATTACTTGATACACAGTCCATATCATATACTAAATTTACTTTCCAGTCCTACAGAGTGGTACGGCACCCTATATTTCTATCTGTAATTATAGTTATGTCACTTATCCATATATCCAGTAACATTATGCTGTTTCTGTAACTCCAAGCTTTGCTGTACTGCGTTTACTACTGGTTGCATGGCATCTAGCTCTAGCTGGATAACTATTTTCAAGCCATCGAGCTAAATTTGCATTTTAAAATTCATCCATATTACATATAACTCTTTTGACACTCCATATAAAACTAATTTGTTTTATTAAGTTTTTTATTACCAAATATATATGTATTATATCTATTAATGGTAACATTAGGCTCGTGTCAAAACCTATTATTTACTGGGACATCCATCCCATATCTAAAGAAGTGGACTTTCCGTGCACCTCTTGTAAAGTATTTCGGTTATTTTTTGAAATACTTTAGCTCTTTTTAAAAGTTTTTCCTATCTTTTTTAAATAACACATTAATGACAAAAAAGTGACAAAAAAAGTTGCAGATAATCAAAATAAAAGTATATTGATATATTTTGTTTGACATAGTATAATAAATATATTAAAACCATTTTAAAAGGAGACTGGGAATGTCATTACAATTAGTACTTGGTGGTTCAGGTAGAGGAAAAACGCAGTATATTTACCAGATGGTATTAGATGAAGCTTTTAAAAACCCTGAACAAGAATATATAGTAATAGTACCTGAACAGTTTACAATGCAGACACAAAAAGAACTAGTACAACTTAGCCCATGTACAGGTATTATAAATATTGATGTACAGAGTTTTTTAAGGCTTGCATTTAGAATTTTTACTGAACTTGGTGCTGGCAATGAGCCAGTGCTTGATGATATGGGCAAAACCATGATTTTAAAAAAAGTTCTGGTGAACAAGCAAGATGAACTTCAATATTTCGGAAGAAATATACACAAAAAAGGTTATATCGCACAGATAAAGTCTTTTTTATCAGAACTTGTGCAATATGGAATTGATGATGAAATGCTTGGCAAGATGATTGACAGCACTGACAAAAAACCTGCACTGAAAAGAAAACTGCAAGATATGTCTGTGGCTTATAAGGCTTTTATTGAGTATATAAGTAACAATTATATAACTTCTGAAGAAATTATAACTGTTTTGTCAGGAATTGTGTGTAAGTCAGAAATTATCAGGGGAAGCATAATCTACCTTGATGGTTTTACTGGTTTTACACCACTGCAATATAAACTTTTAGCAGAGCTTATGAAAGCGGCAAAAAAAGTTTATGTCACTGTTGCAATAGACAGTAGAGAACCTGTTACCAGTCGTGGAGCGAAACATGGGCTTTTTTATATGAGCAGGAAAACAATATGTAATCTAAAAGATATTGCATATAATAATAATATTGAAGTGTGTAATAACATCTGGACTAATAAAAGTGAAAAGGAGAGTAGGTTTTGTGATGCACCATCACTGTCAGCTCTTGAACAAAACCTGTTTAGATATCCTCTAGTTAAATACAATAATCCAAAAGATATTTCGATTCATCTTCTAAAGCAGCCAGCAGATGAAGTTTCTTATGTTATACAGCAGATAAGGCATTTAATTAGGCAAGGCAACTGCCGGTATAAGGATATAGCTATAATAACAGGAGATTTACAGACATACGGAATAATTATAGATAATGAGATGAAACAGGCAGGACTTCCATGTTTTATAGATCAGAAAAAAAATGTGCTTACTAATCCATTTGTGGAAACTATAGATGCAATATTTGATATACTAGTCAGAGACTTTAATTATAGAGATGTAATGCGATATCTTAAAGGAAGTTTTGCAGGCATTACTAAAGAACAAGCAGATGTTACGGATAATTTTATACTTGCTTCGGGTATCAGAGGGCATAAGAAATGGGATATTGAATGGGAAAGCAACTATATCTACAGAAGGCGTACTGAAGAGTCAAAAAAATATGCAGATGAAGTATTGAAAATTGTGCGTGAAAAAGTAGTGAATTTATTAATGCCGCTTTACAATGAACTTGCCTTTAAAAAACATACTGTAAGGTATTTTGCAGAGGTTTTTTGCCAGTTTATGGATGAACAGAACTATTATCAGGTACTTATGGAAAAAGCCAGTGAATTTACCGAAAAAGGAGAGCTTACACTTGCTGGAGAGTATGAGCAGGTATATGAAATTGTACTATCGGTTTTTGAAAGACTTGCAGAACTTTTAGGCGATGAAGAGATGAAGCTCGCAGAGTTTAAGGAGCTGCTTGATACAGGATTTTCAGAGGCAAGAATAGGGCTTATACCTCCAAGTACTGACCAGATTGTTGCTGGTGATATGTCAAGAACACGTATTTCTAATATAAAGTATTTATTTTTTATTGGCACTAATGACACCAATATTCCCACGACAAACGGCAGTGGAGGCATAATATCTGATTCAGAAAGAAACTTTTTATCTGATGCAAAGTTTGACATAGCACCAACAGCAAGAGAGCTTGTATATCAAGAGCAGTTCTATCTTTATCTGAATATGACTAAACCTTCCAAACATCTTTATATTACTTATTGTGAAACTGGTAACGATGGAAAAGTGCAAAACCCTTCATATATAATAGAAAGATTTATACAAATGTTTCCGGGGCTAAAAATAGAGATAGAAGAAATGCGAGAAGATTCAGAGCATATTTTGTCAAATGATTTAGGACTGAAATATCTTATAAAGGGTCTTAGAAATGTCGATTACAGCAATAGTAAATGGCAGGAGCTTTATAAATTTTATTGTGGAAATACTAACTGCAAAGCGATGCTGGAAAAAATTATAAATGCTTCTTTCTACAAGGAAATAAAAAGCAAGATTTCAGAAAAAGCAGCAAAGGCTCTTTACAGTGATGTATTTAGAGGAAGCACTTCACAACTTGAAAGGTATGCGGCGTGCGCATTTTCATATTTTGCACAGTATGGGCTTTGCCTAGAAGAACGAGCAGAACACAAGGTTAAATTTTTTGATATAGGCAATATTGTGCATGAGGCTTTACAGTTATACACAGACAGGCTTTTAAAAGCAAAAAAGCAATGGTGGGAACTTTCAGAGAACGAGCAGCATATACAGGCAGATGAATGTCTTAATGAAGCTGTTGGAAAGTATAAAAACAGCCTTATGTATGAGACGGAAAGAGACACTTATATGGTGACAAGGCTTAGAAAGCTTCTTATAAGGACTGTATGGGCTGTTACTGAGCAGATGAAACTTGGAAAGTTTGAAACCGAAACTGTTGAAAGTGAGTTTGCATTTGATGTTTTGGAGCATGGCTACAAAGATAACAACAGTACAGAAGATATCATTAATCTTATAGGGCGTATTGACAGAATTGATACTTATAAAGATAAAAATTACACTTATGTAAAGGTTGTCGACTATAAAACGGGCAAAAAAGATATGTCACTCTCAGACCTATATTATGGATTACAAATGCAGCTTGTTATATATCTTAAAGCCAGTATGGAAGCAGCAAATACAGAAAAGCTTGTAATACCAGCAGGAGTGCTTTACTATAATATATCTGACCCTCTGCTTGAAGGCAAGCCTGATGCGTCAAAGATTGAAGAAGAGATGTTAAAAAGTCTTATGATGAGAGGCATTGTAAATGAAGACGACCCTGTACTGCCATCACTTGATTCCAATTTTATCACAGAATCCGGAAAACTGCCAGTTAAAGTTTCATCTGTTGTTGCACCATTTGCCACAGATAAAGATGGCAATCTAAAAAAACAGTCACAGGCGATTACAACAAAAGATTTTGACAATATTATAGCATTTACACAGAAAAATGTTGCGAAAATGAGTAGTGAAATTGTTACAGGAAAAACAGAAGTAAATCCATACAAAAAAAATGATGCAACAGGAAAAACAGCCTGTGATTATTGTATTTATCACGATATATGCAGGTTTGATGTAAGAATTTCAGGCAATACTTTTCGTGTTATTAATAATCTTAGTGATGATGATGTGCTTAATGCCATTGATAAAGAAGTAAATTAAAACTTGTAAGAAAGGCATGGTCTAACATATGGAAGATACAAAATGGACAGAAGAGCAAGAGCTTGTGATAAACCTGCGTGACAGAAATATTCTTGTATCAGCAGCGGCAGGTTCGGGGAAAACGGCTGTACTTGTAGAAAGAATTATACAGATGATATCTGGAAAGAACAGCCATATAGATATTGACAGGCTACTTGTTGTCACATTTACAAAGGCGGCAGCAGCGGAGATGAAAAGCCGTGTAGGAAATGCAATAGAAAAGATGCTTATTGAACATCCTGACGATGAACATCTACAAAGACAGGCAACACTTCTTCACAATGCACAAATAACCACTATAGACAGTTTTTGTCAAAATATTATACGCAATTATTTTCATGTAATTGATTTAGACCCATCTTTCCGTGTTGCAGATGAAAATGAACTTGCAATAATTAAAACTGATATTATGGAGGAACTGCTTGAGGCTAAGTATTTAGAAAGTAGGGAAAAAGGAAACCAAACTTTTTTTGATTTTACAGAAAGCTTTTCTCCCGGCAGGACTGACAGTGCTATAGAAAAGCTAGTTTTAAGGCTTTTTAATATTTCTATGAGCTATCCATGGCCAGAGGAATGGCTTGACAGTTGTTTAGATATGTATGGGTGCTGTTCAATAGAAGAGTTTGAAGAAACTATATGGATGAAGGAACTAAAAAAATATATAAATGATACATTAACTGATTATATGTCAATGGCACAGACGGCACTTGATATATGTAATAGCAGTGGTGGACCTGTGCATTATTGTGATGCAATACAGTCTGATATAAACCAGATTAGCATAATAATGTCGAATAACAGTTATGCAGGATATTATAATGGCTTTGGTATGCTTAATCCTGCTAGACTTTCTGCAAAGAAAGATGACAGCATTGTAAAAGAAAAAAGAGAGGCTGTTAAAGCTATACGGGATAGTTATCAAAAAAACGGGCTTCAAGTACTGAAAAAGCATTTTTTCTACCAACCACCAGAAGAAATGCTTGAAGATATCAAGTATATGTATCCTCTAGTAAACGAACTTATAAATCTTGTAAAGGATTTTAGTGTTTTATTTGCTGCAAAAAAAAGAGAAGAAGGTATACTTGATTTTGCAGACATGGAACATTTTGCACTTAATATTCTCGTCAATAAAATTGATGGAAAGACGACACCAAGTGAAGTCGCACTTGAATTGCAGGATTATTATGAAGAAATTATGACTGATGAGTATCAGGATAGTAACTTTGTACAGGAACTTATATTAACAAGCCTTTCTCGTACTCCAAAGAACAAACCATACCTTTTTATGGTTGGCGATGTTAAACAGAGTATATATCAGTTCCGTCTTGCAAGACCTGAACTTTTTATGCAAAAATACAATAACTATACAACTGGTAAAGGTCCATACCAGAGAATAGACTTACATATGAATTTTAGAAGCAGAAAAATTGTAATAGATTCTGCAAATTATATATTTGAAAATATTATGAAGGACTGTCTTGGAGGAATTAATTATGATGACGATGCTAGGCTTGTATCAGGCAGAAACTATGATAATACTGATTTAAGTATATCAGAAAAAACAGATGTCATTCTTGTAGAACAAAAAAGTGAAGATTCTGAAATAATTGAAAAACGTATATTGGAGGCTTCGGCAATAGGTAAAAGCATACGTGAAATGGTACAGGGGAGCGACCCACTTTATGTAAATGGCAAAGATGGTTACAGGCGTGCAAAGTATGGAGACATTGTTATTTTATTAAGAAGTGTAAGCGGATGGTCCGAGGAATTTATAGAAACACTTACAGATATGGGTATACCAGCGTATTCTGATACAAAAACAGGATATTTTTCAGCGATTGAAGTGTGTACTGTACTTGATTTTTTACAGATTATTGACAATCCAAGGCAGGATATACCCCTTGTAGCAGTTTTACGCTCTGTTATAGGAGATATTACAGACGAAGAACTTGCGTGTATTGCGTCAGTACCACGCACATTAAGCTATATGGACCAAGTACAACTTTTTATAAAAATGTATAGTGAAGATAATAATTTTAATAACTTGATAAGTGATGAAGATTTAAAAAAGTATATTAGCAAAGTGCCACTTAGTTATGACGCAGGAAAAAGACTTGCAGAAAAACTTAAAAATTTTTGCAAGATGCTTTTGCATTACCAAGATATGTCCAAATATTCCTCTGTTTATGAAATATTGCAATGTATTTATAAAGACACAGGATACTATAATATTATGTCAGCTATGCCTGCTGGAGAAAAAAGAGCAGCAAACCTTGATATACTTTTACAGAAATCAATTGAATTTACAGAAAAAGGTCACAGAGGACTCTTTGGATTTACGCATTATATTGAAAGACTTAATAAATCAGATATTGATTTTGGAGAAGCTTCTGTTAATGGTGAAAATACTAATGCTGTAAGGATTATGAGCATACACAAAAGCAAAGGGCTACAATTTCCTGTTGTATTTGTTGCAGGTATGGGAAAACAGTTTAATTTGCAGGATGCACGTAAATCTACAATAATTGATGCTGACTATGGTATTGGTGCAGATTATATTAACTTGGATTTAAGAGTAAAACAGCCTGTACTTATGAAGAAGTTTATGGCAAACCAGATCAAGAAAAATACGCTTTCAGAAGAAATAAGAATCCTCTATGTCGCTCTCACACGTGCAGAAGAAAAACTAATACTGACAGGCACAGCAGCAAATGTAGATAAGAAAATTGAAAAGTGGGAAACAAAGGGCAAAAACCACAATATGACATCACTTTTAAATGCAAAAACATATTTTGACTGGATAATGCCTGTACTTCTAGATGAAAATAAAAAGGCTGGGAGTTTATTTGATATTGTTACAATAAAACAGGTTGATATTATAACAGAGGAAAAGCAAGAAATAGAAAAAAATATTGGTAATTACAGTCTGCTTAAAAACTGGGATATGGAAAAAGTTTATGATAAAGATATGTCATTAGTAATAGAAGAACAACTTAGATATAAATATCCTTATTTAAGCGAACAAAAACTTCCTGTCAAGATATCAGTTACAGAAATGAAACGGATGGCTGCACAAAAGGCAGCAATACTTGTTGAGAATGAATCTAACATAGCAGAAATAAATTATTATGTTGCTCCAAAAGCAAGTTTTATAAAAGATAAAAGCAAAGTTTCAAACACAGAAAAGGGTACACTTTACCATCTTGTAATAGAGCATCTGCCATATGACAGATTAAACGAAAATTTTGATTTTGATGAATTTATATCTGGTATGTGCAGCAGTGGTTATATGAGCAGGGAAGAGGTAGCTATTATTGATAAAAAGAAATTTTTACAATTTATTAATAGCAATCTATGTAAGCGTATGTGCAAAGCACAGTCAAATGGCAAACTGAGGCGAGAACAGCCATTTATAATAGGACTTCCAGCAACAGAAATCTATGAAGAACTTAATAGTGCATACCCAGAAATAATACTTATGCAGGGCATTATTGATGCATTTTTTGAAGAAGATAACCAAATTGTGCTTGTTGACTATAAAACTGATTTTGTAAAGAGGGGACACAGTGATGAACTAGTACAAAAATATAGTCAACAACTTATTTATTATACAATGGCACTTGAAAATATAACAGGAAAAAAAGTTAAAGAGAAAATTATATATTCATTTGCATTAGGAAAAGAGGTATATATTCCTTAGTATAAAATTTCACAATCTGGAAGGTAATAAGTTAAAAAATCAATTTCGTCTTTTGTCACATTAGTATTAGTTAAATTTAGAGTTTTAAGGTTAAATAAACTGATAAGCTCGCTAAAATTGTACATTTTATTATTACCTGATATATCAAGATTTGTAAGTGATGTTAATGAACATATAGGCAACAGGTCTGTTATTTTGTTATATGATAAAACTAGTATCTTAAGATTTGCAATTTCTTCTAAAGGCAGCAGATTTGTAATAAGATTGTCAGATAAATACAGCTCTTTTAAAGATTTATAATATTCTATTCCACTAATATCAACAATTTTATTATTATCTGCATATAAATATATTAATTTATCACAAGAAAAGTTTGCACTTTGTGATTTTGGAAGTGATTGCAGATTTTTATTGCTAATATCTAGCTCAGTTATATCACTATTAACTGGTTCAGTAAAAACAACGGCAGTGGGTGTGGGTGTAGATTTAGTGGTAGGTATAGGCAAGGACACAGGGTTAACTGTAGCAGTTGCAAGACCTGTTGTATTGTTATTTTTTGTATAATAGTTATACAGTGAGAAAAGAAAAATTAAACCTGTAATGAAAATAAGCATACCATATAATACACTTGAATTAGCCTTAAATTGTTTTTTGTTTTGATTGTTTATGGTATTATTCGTATTGTTATTAATTAATGGGGTTTTTAAATAATGCATTGGGTGTGTATTATCTGTTATATCCAGATGATAATTATAACTAGATAAGTTTTCTTTAATTATTTTTGAATCTAGCTGACTTTTCATTTCATCAATAGAAGAATATCTGTCAGATGGATTTTTTGAACAGCCTTTTATAATTACAGAATACAGCTCTGATGGAATATTATCTTTAATATCACTATATGAATTATTATCTGTTATAGCATAACCATCGTTAAAAAGTGTATATAATAGACATGAAAAAATATAAACATCAGATAAAACACTAGTAGAATGTCCTTCAAAAACTTCAGGAGGTATATATCCAAGCGTAGTTGCAGTTATAGCTCTAGTCTGACTATTTAACAGCACAGCAGAAGAAAAATCTCCAATACAATATAAACCATCTGCATTTATATAAATATTGGCAGGTGTACAGTCTAAATGAAGTATTTTATCAGAGTGCAGTTGTTTTAGTGCAGTACAAATATTATATGCCATATTGAGTATATCATCACCTGATATTCCATTGTTGCATATTTTTTCTCTGAGATTTTCATGGTATTGGGTTATTATATAATAATTTTGTTTAAATGAAATTACTTCTAATGGCTTTAATATATAATTGCTTTTTATAGACATAATTTTTTTATAGATATTTTTATTAAAAGATTTTTTACTTATAATCTTTAGTATTCTTGTATCTGCTGGATTGCCAGAATTATTATTACTTTTAATTATATATATTTGTGAATTAGAAGAACAGGTTAATATTTTTTGAATATTCCATTTATTCTTAATCTGTGGTGGAAGTGGAGGGTAAAAATAGTTGTTTTCTTTTTTCATAGAATTATTTAGCTGCCTTTCTTATGGGTTTATATTTATATAATTTTAATTGAACACGCAGCTTTTACAGTTCCATTGGGAATCATTACAATAATTGTAGAAAATCCTTTTTTAATACCTGTGATTTTTTTATTGTTAAATTTTACAACAGAATTATCAAGACTTTTATATATAAATTTTGATGTTGAAGTTTTAGCTGGAGTTGTCGTAAATGAAATTCTTGTAGTCCTGCCAGCAGACAGTTTGATGAAATGTTTTGTAAACTCTATCTTGATAATTTTGTTAGTTTTATTTATCTTATCATTTCTTCTTTCTTTAGTTTTAGAGGTAGAAGGTGCCTTGGAAATAATCGGTATTTTAGAAGCAATAGGTGCTCGAGAAGCGATAGGTACTTTAGAAATAACAGGTGCCGAAGTTTCTCTTTCTGTTTTATTGGCATTATAAGCACTGTTGCTATTGTCATAGTATTTTTGAATAGTATTAGCATCACTAGTAGTATGATTGTTATTTATATTATATTTATTCATATTATTATTTTTTTCTTTATCAATATTATATGAATGATAATCACTGCCAGAATTAAAATCGTCTGGCATCGAGAACGTATTTCCAGATGCGGTTGTTATGCTATTATAGATAATAGAAAATATACAAGATATTGTTATAACGGTTGCTAATACAAATAATATTACATTTTTTTTCATTTAAAAAACTCCATTCAAACTATTTATATAATTTTAGAAACACCAGAATGTAATTATTATATATCTTTATATTCGATAAATCTATTGTAAAAATCACTAAAATTCAATGAATATTTTCTACATATGTAAGTAATCTATCATCCATTTTAAAAATCCCAGAGAAAATTCTTCCTCTGGGATAAATTTTTAATTAGATATATAACTAACAAATACATAACCAGCATTTTTAAACATATTCTCTGCGTTTGCTAATGGCATTGTCTTACTATGCATTGTAGCTGGGTCCATCCATGTTACTGTGGATGATGTATATGCTGTTATTAATACAGCATGTGAATTATTTAACATTCCTATTACAGGCTTTTCATTACTTACAAAATATAAAACTTCATCCAGTGTACAACCTGTAAGATTCACTGGCTGTTCCAAATATTTTGAAAGCATTGATATTATTGATTGCCCCTCCAGTTCGTTTATTGATATTGTCTGTTGTGCAGCTTGTAATAACATATTAGTACACGATTTTATTGAAGATGGTGAATTGCTAGGGTATGTTATATTAGATAATTCTTTTGAAATATACTTGCCGCCACGTTCCCATACAATATGTGATTTGTTGTCCATTACAACTCCCATTTGCTCATCTGCAAGTTGTATAGCTTCGGAAGGGTTTGCCATACTAGCTGTAATACCGCCATATGCATATACATAGTATTTCTCTGAATTACTGCCAGTATTTTTAAGATGCAGTGTAGTATTATCAGCAACCATTATATATTCTGTAGCATCTACTGATGGCTTTTGTTTTAACATATATCCTGTGGAAATATATTTTTCAGTTAGAGCCTTTTCAGTTACACGTGTAGTTATATTTATTGACGGCTTTTTGCTTGTTTTCTGGTTCATAATGTCATCATTAGCCGTAGGTTTAAATTTGCCATTAACCTTTTTGACCCTTGTCAATCTTATAACATTATTATCTACAGTGGCACCTATTACATAGATATTTTTATTTTTATACTCACGCAGTATATTGCCATCACAGTCTGATATAACCAGTTTATATGCAGGTCTTACTATTTCTCCACCTGTGGATTCATATATATCTTTATTTTTTACATATCCATAAACTATATTAGAATCAATAGTTCCAAGAACTATAATACTTTGTTTTTTCTTAGAAGACACTACAAGGCTATTTGCTGTATCAAGATTTAATATTGTTATATTATTTGCGTATTTTGAGTTAGCGGCATTTGACCAGACAAAACATTTTGCTTCTTTAAGCATTACAAAATTATCTTTGGCAGCATCTTCTGTAAGTAATTCATACCTTTTCGATGAAATATTATATGCATATACAACATCATTTAGTGAAAAATAAAATATATTTTTATTATTCACATAACAAAATTCTCCAAGGTCTTGTTTAAGCTGCTCAAATGTTGTTGACAAAGGTATATACACCCGTTCTAATATTCTATTATCTTCAGGTATATAATCATAAAGTACAATTCCTACTCTACCTTCATAATCCCCACTGTTAATATAACCATATACAAGAAAACTAATTGTTCCATCGTTACCTAACTTTAGGAGCTTAATATCATGCTCACCAAAGTTTGCCGTTTCTAAATTTTGTAAATCATTTTTTTTATTTTCATAAGAAAATACTTTGTGCAGCTTATTGTCGGGCATATTGTAATACCACAGCGAGCCATTTCTGACAAAAGCAAACTTTCTATTTTTATCACTTGACAGTATTTCTAAACTAGTGGCATTGGAAATCCCAATTTTAAGTTCATTTTTCTTTATAGATATAAACTCTGGATTAAACAGTGCTTCCATTGTTCTTTTAAAATTAAGAAGGTACATTCGGTTTCCAGAATACCTTATCCTGTAAAATTCTTTTATAAAATATGTTTCTGTTCCAGTAGACGTTTTAGCCTGTACATAGTATTTTTGTTCAACTGCTGCTGTTTCAATATTTAATTCCTTTATCACTGGAACTACATTTGTTAAAATTTTAGGATTTAATTTTCCCCATGTGATAAGCTGATAACTTGAATTAATATTTACATCAGCAAATGTTGAATCATCGCCTGCATTTGGTTCAAGATAGTTGATAATATCAAATGATTTTCCGCCATCAAAAGTCGCCTGATGAAAGTTTTCCACAAACTCCAATTTTTCTTTTAAAAAGAAATCACTTTCGTAGTATTTAACTCTTGTGTAAAAATTAATTTTCTTACTTAAGTTTGTTGTCAATGTTATCTGTAAACCATATTCTGTACTTGTGTCGAGTATTTCTGACAATTTAATTTTTATGATTTTATAGTTTTCATCTGTGTCAAAAGCAGTAAGACTGTTGGTTTCAAGCACTTTGTTATTTAATAGGTCGTATAGTTTAAAATCCAGTTTTTTTATTTTCAGTGCATTTTCTGAAATATTAACTGTAATTGTTTTTGTCGTATCTAACGGTGTAATTGATTCTCTTATATTTCCACTATCTAGCTCACTACTATAGCCATGCATTGTATTCACAATAAATTTACCAAGTTTTAAATGGATTACTGGAAATGTGGAATCTTGTAAACTGGTAGTTGTTGTCGTTCCTACTGTTGCATCTGGTATGTCGTCTTTAAATAAAAATAGTGATATACCAAATACAAAAAGTAAAGCTATAAATCTATATAAATGTATATAAAAATGTTTCACTATAATCCTCCATTTGAAATTTTTACTTTTAATAAAGTATAGTATAATGTGTTTATGGAAAAAAAACAACAGTTTTGAAGAAGTTAAAAAATATTTAAACAATGAGCCAATAATTAAAATTTTTGAAAATATTTTCACATTTGTATACTAAATGCATATAGTAATATAACTTTATTATTGAAAATATCAGATGAGGCAATATATGGATAAAAAAAATTGTTATATAAAGGGCAATATGATGACTTTTCCTCTAGAATTAACAGAAACTTGTAGAAGTGAAAAAATGTTTGATAATAAGTATTTATATCCTCCTGAAATAAAGGATATACAGATGGAAATAGAAGAAATCTGTGACAAGATGGAATATGATGGTAGTATAATGTATGATGAATGCCCTGATAAAGTAACTGTAGAAAAAATGACAAATGAAATGTGTCAGAAAGATAGGCTTAATAAGTGTTGTGCTGAAAATGATAAAAAATGGTTTATTGCACTTGTGCAAGTAATGTTATGCAATGAAATGACATACCGGAGAAACCGAAGAATGTGCCATAAAGACAGGATGGTTTCAAGGTAATTGTAGTTTAAAAATCATAATCTATATATGGTGTACCAATATAGATATGAACTGGTGCATCGGTAATTGCTATGTGTATGTTTGAGCCTTGGGAGAGAGGCATAATTTTATAATTTTTGTTAAGTTTAGGGCTGTAAAAGTAATAGTCACAGTAATTTCCTGCATTATTATCCGAAATAATTATAGTATTTTTATCATATTTTTTAATAAGGGCAGTTATTGTATCTAACGCTTGTGACTGGCTGTCTATTCTTGATTGGAATACTAACTCTTTTGTAGTCTGGTTTATATCTTTAATTGTGACAGATAGATATAAACTAGAACATAACTGGAAGATAGCAACAGTCCAGCATAAAACAGATAATGATATTCCAAGGCTTTTTTTTCTATAAAATTTCATAATGATAAGTCTCCTTTATTATCATTATTGCAATTTTA
>CANOID010000040.1 GCA_947565985.1 uncultured Lachnoclostridium sp. | reverse complement strand
TGAAAAAATGTTACTGAAAGTAAAGATAGATAAAAAACAATAAACTACCACAGACTATAAAGGTCTGTGGTAATTCATCAGAATAAGTTATTATAACATGAATAATTGCCATAATATTCAGATATAGATAAAATCCTGCCAATTATACGAAAATTTTTCTCCCTTTTAATGGGTCTTGCTATCTGACCACAAGTAGCTTATAAATTAAATCTTTGTCTAACTTATTTATGGTGCTGTACTGTGCTTCGGGACAAAATATTCATCCCTAAACGCTCCTTCTAGTTTCAACAATGTTATCTTTTTATCCATTCCACCAGCATAACCAGCAAGGCTGTTATTTGTTCCCACAACTCTATGACAGGGTACAATCAGGTTTATGTTGTTCTTGCCAACAGCAGTCCCTACAGCCTGTGCTGACATATGTGCCACACCTCTGTTTTTTGCAATTTTTTTTGCAATGTTATTATATGTTGTCGTTGTTCCATAGGGAATCTGCCTTAATATGTTCCAAACTTCAATTTGAAATGATGTTCCTATCATATGGATTGGCGTAACAAAGTCAGGTTTCTTTCCTTGAAAATATATATCAAGCCATTTCTTTGACTCTCTGATAATAGGTGTTTCTTTTGGTTCATTTTCATTATCAAGACAGTGGGCATAATACTTCTCATTTTTAAACCAAATACCAACAACACCAATATCATCAGCAGCCAGAAGTATTTCTCCAACAGGTGACTGATATAGACTTGTATAGTGCATATATTCTTCTCCAATATTATTTTATAGTTGTGAACAAATCAATATTTTTTCATATTTACTTGTATTTTTTACCATCTCCAAAGGCATTTCCAACAACTGCTCCGAGTTTGAGGTAGGTATTATTAACTGGGTCAAAGGTAATAGGATTAAGCTTGTCTGGATCAATTTTTTCATCTGTCAGAATACTTTCATCTGCACTGACATTAACAATTTCCCCTAACATAAACCCTGTTTTTCCATTATAAGAGATTAACTTGCATTCCAATGCCATCGGCAGTTCTTCAATAAGTGGTGCATCTACATTTTCAGCTTTTGCCGTGTGCAAACCACATCTTTCCAATTTATCTGGAACGTCATTGGCAGAGGCGATACCTAGATAATCACATTCTGCTACATATTTTGCTGTAGCGATACTAATGGTAAACTCTTTCTTTGCCAAAATATTTTGTACTGTCTTATGCCCAATGCTTAAGCACATGGCAACCTTATTAGTATCACTGATTCCACACCATGCCGCATTCATAGCATCAGCATTTCCATTTTCATCATAAGAGCCAATTATAAAAACCGGCTGTGGGTATGTCCAAGGTTTTACTCCAAAATTTTTACGCATATTTTTTCTCCTTTTTTAAATCTAATTTACTGTTCTGTTTCTTCGTTTAATCATACTTCTTTTGCTATATAGTATTTTTTTCTTCAAATCTAACAGCTATAGAGTTTGCATGTGCAGTCAACTGCTCAGATTTTGCGAAGTCTTCAATATCTGTGTGTATATGTTCAAGTGCTTCCCTAGAATATGAAATTATGCTTGATTTTTTTATAAAATCATCTACCGACAGTGGTGAGAAAAACTTAGCTGTGCCATTTGTTGGAAGCACGTGGTTTGGACCTGCAAAATAATCACCAAGTGGCTCACTACTATACTCTCCTATAAAAATTGCTCCTGCATTTTTAATTTTTGTCATTATGTCAAAAGGATTTTTAGTGACTATTTCAAGATGTTCAGAAGCAATTTCATTAGCGGTGTCTACTGCTTCCTGCATATTTTTAGCTACAAGTATATAACCATATGAGTTAAGTGATTTCTTTATAATTTCAGCTCTTGAAAGTTTATCTATAAACTTGTCTGTTTCATCTGAAACTTTTTTAGCCAGTTCGTCACTTGTCGTAATAAGTATTGCTGATGCCATTTCATCGTGTTCAGCTTGTGATAGTAAGTCAGCAGCTACATAGCGTGGATTAGCTGTTTCATCGGCTATAACAAGTATTTCACTTGGACCAGCAATTGAGTCTATGCTTACATGACCATAAACTGCTTTTTTGGCAAGTGCTACATAGATATTTCCCGGACCTGCTATTTTATCAACTTTTTTGATGCTTTCTGTACCATAAGCAAGTGCAGCTATCGCCTGTGCACCCCCTGCTTTATAAACTTCATCAACACCTGCTTCATTTGCAGCCACAAGTGTCATAGGATAGACTTTACCATTTTTGTCTGGTGGTGTCACCATTATAACTTTGTCAACACCTGCAACTTTGGCAGGAACAATATTCATAAGAACAGAGGAAGGATATGCTGCTTTGCCACCCGGTACATAAACCCCAACTCTTGATAGTGGTGTGACTTTCTGTCCAAGTATTGTTCCATCAGGTTTGCTGTCAAACCAGCTATAGCTTATCTGTTTCTGGTGATATTCTTTTATATTAGCAAGGGATTTTCTTATAATATTGACAAGTTTTTGGTCTACTTTTGTATAAGCCTCTTTTATTTCTTCGTCTGTAACTTTTATATTTTCTGAATTAATCACAGCACCATCAAACTTTTCCGTGTATTCAAACAAAGCTTTGTCTTTATTTATTCTGACATTTTCCAGAATCTCATTTACTGCACTTTCGTATTGTCCATACTGGGATGGGCTTCTTTTTAAAAGATTTTCTAAAATATTATTGCGCTCATTTTCAGTAAGTTTAACAATTCTCATAATCTTAATTCTCCATTTTTGTATATACTTTGTACATAGTACATAATATATATATTTTTTTAAATATTTAGCCTACTCTGGCACTACTTGTTTTAAATCATGTATAAGCTTTGTTATGCGTTCATGCTGCATCTTCATACTAACTTCATTAACTACAACACGTGCTGAAAGCGGACATATTTCTTCTAACACTTCAAGCCCATTTTCTTTAAGTGTTGAGCCTGTTTCCACGATATCCACAATAACCTCAGAAAGCCCAACTACTGGTGCAAGTTCTACCGAGCCATTTAATTTAATTATTTCTACTGTCTGGTGTTTATAATTATAAAAATAATCTTTTGCTATTCTTGGATATTTGCTTGCAACTCTTATAAGTGAGCCATTATTTAATTGCTTTTTTGCACTTGCAGGTCCTGCCACACACATACGACATTTCCCCAAATTAAGGTCAAGCACCTCATACAGTTTCCTACCTTCTTCAATTATAGTGTCTTTTCCAACTACTCCTATATCGGCAGCACCAAGTTCTACATAAGTAGGAACATCTGTTGCCTTAGATAAAAAGAATTTCAGTCCAAGTTCTTCATTGGTAAATATAAGCTTTCTGGTTTTATCATCCTTCATTTCTTCACATGTAATTCCAATTTGTTCCAAAAGCTGAAGTGTATGTTTCGCCAGCCTGCCCTTTGCCAGTGCAAATGTCAAATATTTCATAAAAACCTCACTTTCAATTATCACTTTCAATTATTACCATTTCATCTTCTGATTTAAGAAAAAGCATTTTTTTAATTCTCATCCGTTTTGCATATGTTATATATTCTTCTATAGGTTTAGCAGGTGATTTACGCACAAGCTGTATATCCTCACCCTGACTACGCAGTATTTCTGCTTTTTTAATAGCTTCATCACGTAATGACTGTGGATACAATAAAAGTGTTCCCTGTAACAGTTCTTCATCTAAAAGCTTCTGGCGTGACAGTGCTATCATAAGCTGGTCAATTACTATTGCCAGTCCAATCGCAGGTGTGTCTTTTCCAAATTGGCTTACAAGACCATCATAGCGTCCGCCTGTTGCGACTGCCTCACCGTTGCCATATGTGTAAGCCCTAAAAATAACACCAGTGTAATAGCTATAATTACTAAGCATACTTAAATCAACAGTAATATAGTTTTCAAATCCATAGGATTTTAATATATTTTCAAGTTTTTTAAGACGTTCTATTGCTTTGTACACTTCCTTACTTTTTGAACGTGCTTTTACAAATTCTGCTGCCTCGTCAAGATTGTTAAACATCTCAGGCATTTTTAAAAAGATTTCTTTAAGTTCTGTGGAAACTGTAAGGTTATCTAACAAATCTTCCACACCAAAAAAGTTTTTACTTTCTATAAGGTTTCTAAGTTTTGAAGTATCGCCCTCTGAAAACCCTGCCTCTTTTACAAGCCCATTAAAAAAGCCAGCATGTCCTGCTTCAATCTGGAATTCCTTAAGACCGCTTTTTAAAAGACACTTAACTGTAAGTGCTACCATTTCTGCGTCTGCATCAGAGCTATCATCATTAAAAAGCTCAGCTCCTGCTTGTGTGACTTGCTGTAGTTTTCCTTTATATTTGCCAGTATTGACAAATGTATCTGCAATATAACAAAGGCGTATCTGCAAGTCTTCATCTCTGTAATACTTTGCAACACACCTTGCTATAGGAGGTGTCATATCTGGTCTTAATACTAAAGTGTTGTTTCCCCTGTCGAAAAATTTAAACATCTCCTTGGATGCCACAGTTCCTCGTTCTTTACTAAAAATATCAAAATATTCAAATGCTGGTGTTTGTATATCCCTAAAACCATAAGAATTTAATACCTCATGTACTGCAGACTGAACTTTAAGCTTATTGGTACACTCCGCACCATAAGTGTCTTTAACGCCTCCCGGTGTGTGAAGAAGTTCTCCGCCATTACTATCCCATTCCATGTCTTTCACTTTTTCTCTCCATTCTATCGTATTAATATATAGCTGTAGGGTTTTTAGATTCTGGTTTATACCCTTTATTTTCCAGTGCGTCAACTATCTGTTGCTTGTGCTCATGTCCAAATGCTTCTATAGTAATGGTCAGCTCGACTGCAGCATTTCTGTTAATACTTACAAATTGGTTGTGTTCAAGCCTTATTATATTTCCGTTCATTTCGGCAATAACATTTGCAACATTTACAAGCTCGCCTGGTCTGTCAGGAAGCAATACAGATATTGTAAATACACGACCCCTTTCTATAAGACCATGCTGTACAACGGAGGAAAGTGTTATTATATCCATATTTCCACCACTAAGTATTGAAACGACCTTTTTTCCTTTACAGTTAAGGTGTTTTAGTGCTGCCACTGTAAGAAGTCCTGAGTTTTCAACAACCATTTTGTGATTTTCAATTATATCAAGAAAATTAACAATAAGTTCTTCATCTTTTACTGTTATTACCTCATCAATATTTTCTCTGATATATGGGAAAACAACATCTCCTGGTGTTTTAACTGCTGTGCCGTCTGCAATAGTTTCAACCTTTGGAAGTGTTACAACTTCTCCCACATCAAGTGAAGCCTGCATACAGCTTGCACCAAATGGTTCTACACCTATAACCTTTATATTTGGATTTAAGAATTTTGCAAGAGTAGAAACCCCTGCTGCAAGTCCACCGCCGCCAATAGGTACTAGTATTATATCCACCGTAGGAAGCTCTTTAAATATCTCCATTGCAATGGTACCTTGTCCAGTTGCAACTACCTCATCGTTAAATGGATGCACAAATGTAGCACCATTTTCTTCTGCAAGTTTTAAAGCATACTGACATGATTCATCGTATACAGAGCCATAAAGCACTACATCAGCACCATAACTTTTAGTACGATTTACCTTTAAGAGTGGTGTAGTTGTTGGCATAACAATTGTAGCTGGTACATTATATATCTTTGCTGCATATGCAACTCCCTGTGCGTGATTTCCTGCAGAAGCAGTGACCAATCCCTTTACTCTCTCTTCTTCTGATAAAGTACTAATCTTATAATAAGCACCACGTACTTTATAAGCACCAGTGTACTGCATATTTTCTGGTTTAAAATACACTTTATTTCCAGTCTGTGCCGAAAAATATTCACTGTAAATAAGATTCGTAGGAAGTACGACTTCTTTAACCTTTTCTGAAGCTTCCTCAAATTTATCAAGTGTCATCATAATAAAAAATAACTCCTTTCTAAGAACAACCGCTAATTAATTTTCTGACGGTTGTGTAGAGAATAGTGCATCTACAAATGAATCTGCATTAAATTTCTGCAAATCATCAATTTTTTCGCCAATGCCTATATATTTTACAGGTATATTCATTTCAGACTGAATCGCAATAGCAATTCCGCCTTTAGCTGTACCATCAAGTTTTGTCAGTATTATGCCTGTAATATCTGCTACATCGTTAAACTGCTTTGCCTGTGCAAGTGCATTCTGTCCTGTAGTACCATCAAGCACAACAAGAGTTTCCCTGTGTGCATCTGGGAACTCTCTGTCAATTATACGATTAATTTTTCTAAGCTCTTCCATAAGGTTTTTCTTATTGTGAAGTCTTCCTGCTGTATCACATATAAGCACATCAGCATTTCTTGCTTTAGCAGCATTTACCGCGTCAAATACAACAGAAGCAGGGTCACCGCCTTCTTGTCCTGATATTATGTCAACACCAGCACGTCCTGCCCATTCTGTAAGCTGTTCAATAGCTGCTGCCCTAAATGTATCTGCTGCTGCAAGGACAACCTTTTTTCCTCTGTTTTTAAACTGTCCTGCAAGTTTTCCTACAGAGGTAGTTTTGCCAACTCCATTTACTCCTATCAGCATAACTACAGAAACTTCATTTTCAAAATCATATGCATTTTCATCAACTCTCATCTGCTCTTTAATAGAATCAATAAGCAGCTTGCGGCATACTTCTATTTCCTTTATTTTTTGCTCTTTAACTTTTTGCCTTAAATTTTCAATGATTTTTTCTGTAGTAGCCACTCCTATATCTGCCATAATAAGAACTTCTTCAAGTTCTTCATAAAAATCTTCGTCAATTTCAGAAAACCCTTTAAAAATCGAATCAATGCCCGCAACTAAATTATCACGTGTCTTTGTAAGCCCTTCCTTTAGTCTGCTAAAAAAACCTTTTTTTTCTTTCATAATAACCCCTTTCTCACTTAATACCACCACTATTATCGTCAGAATCCAAAAGATTGACAGAGACAAGTGTTGAAACACCCTTTTCCTGCATTGTTATACCATATAATATATCAGCCGCATTCATAGTACCTCTGCGGTGTGTTATAACAATAAATTGTGTATCTTTTGACAATTTATGCAGATAGTCTGCAAATCTCCCTACATTAGAATCGTCCAGTGCCGCTTCTATTTCATCAAGCAGACAAAATGGTGAAGGTTTAAGACTTTGTATTGCAAAAAGAAGTGCAATCGCTGTTAGTGCTTTCTCTCCTCCCGAAAGTTGCATCATATTTTGCAGTTTCTTTCCTGGTGGCTGGGCGATTATATTAATTCCCGCAAGAAGTATGTCTTCACCCTCTACAAGCTCAATTGTGCTATGCCCTCCGCCAAAAAGTTCCTTAAATACATAATCAAAACGTTGTTTTATTTCGGCAAACTGTATCTCAAACTGTTTTCTCATCTCAGTGTCAAGCTCTTCTATTACACCCACAAGAACTTCTGAGGCTTTTGTAAGGTCTTCATGCTGTCCTGTTAAAAGCTCATATCTTTCCATTAGTTCATTGTACTGTTCCACAGCGTTAATATTAACATCGCCAAGCAATTTAATATTACCTTTAAGTTCTTCAATACGTTTTTTCATACTGTCAAAACTTAAACTGCTTTCTGTCTTTAAAACTTTAGCACTGTGATATGTAAGTTCATACTGTTCCCACATATAATTTGCAAAGGAACTTATTCTATTATCAATTTTTTCTTTCTGGCTGTTAAGGCGAAAACACTCTTTATCAAGCTTATTTATAAGTTCTGACAGTTCTTCACGTTGTGAGAGACATTCTTTATGCTTTTTTGACAACTCTTCGCGCTCGCCTTTCTTTTGTTCAAGTGATTTTACAAGGTTTACTGTCTCCTGTTTTGCATTTTCTATATTTGCCGTAATATCTTTTATTTCTTGTTGTTTTTCTATAATATGTCTGCCTGTATTCTGGCTGTTTTCAGAAACTTCTTTAAGCTCTCTTTCTAATCCTGTTAAATCGCTATTTATGCGGTTGGTATTTTCAGCAATAAAGCTTTGTCTGCCTTCTAGTGATGTTATATCTATAATAAGGCTTGAATTTCTTTTATTTATACTTTCCTCAAGGTTATGCCATTCCTCAAGTTGTTTATTTAATATGACAATTTTATCTTCAAAAGATTTATTTTTGTCACTGCTGCCGGCCAACTTTAAATTAACCTGTTCTAAAGCCTTAACAAGCTCTGCATTCTTCGTTCCAATCTCTTTTGCTTCAAGGTGTATCTGTGTAAGTTTTGTTTCATTGTCATTAAAGTCACTTAATGCTCTGTCATAATTTATCTGTGCAGTATTTTGTGTTAAAATAAGTTCCTGTATTATTTTTTCATTAGCAGCAGATTTTTTTAAAATATCTGCTTTTTTGCTTTCTATCTTTTTAAGTTCATCTAACAGCGTGGCAAGCTTATCTTTAAGTGCTTCCGTTATTTTTTCAAGCTCAACCATATCACTGCGTCGTCCAAGGAGATTAGTACTATTTTTAAACGCACCACCAGACATTGAGCCACCAGGATTTAACAGTTCCCCCTCTTTAGTAACTATTCTTAAAGTGTGGTTGTATTTTTTTGCTAGTACTATAGCATTGTCAATATTATCGACGACTATAAATCTTCCAAGAAGATATTTTATTAGCTCTTGAAATTTATTCTCTGTTTCTACAAGTGAAGAGGCAATCCCTATAACACCCTTTTGTGTCATAATATCGTCTATCTGCAATTCTTTCTGTACTTTTACATTAGTGAGCGGAAGGAATGTGGCACGTCCATATTTATTTTTTTTAAGGAACTGTATCATATCTTTTGCAGTCTGTGCATTATCTGTAACAATATTTTGTATGCTTCCGCCAAGTGCAGTTTCAACCGCAGTTTCATACTCTTTTTTAACATTGAGAATATCTGCCACAACACCAATTATGCCACTGTGCTTGTCTTTTTGCTCCATTACTCGTTTAATGCTTTGTCCAAACCCCTCATAGCGTTCTGCCATATTTTTAAGTGATGCAAGACGTGAATTTTCAATATGAAACTGTTTTTCAGTTTCTCTGTATTCCAGATTTAGACTACTGCTATTATTATCATACTTTATTATGACCTGTTTAAATTCTTTATCTGCCGCTTCCATGTAAGCAATTTTTTCTGCAATGTTTGAAAGAATTTTCTTTTCAGTTTCCATAGCTTCATTCAATAAAGCTGCATCCGACTTATTTTTAATAATTCTTTGTGTAAATTCTGCTTTCTTAATGTTGTTCTGTTCAAGAAGCGTCTTTAACCTATTTTGCTCTGCCTTAGCTTCCGAAGTCTCCTTTACAGACTCCATTATGCTATTTCTACACCTTTCAATCTCTTTTTCACTACTCGCGGCTTTTTTTGAAAGCTCAGTTAGCTTTAATTCATTCTCCTCTTTTTCAGCACCAAGCTTTTCAAGTTCCTTGTTATTTTTGGTAATCTGTATACTATAATTTTCAAGTTCCTTATTTAATGACACTTTGCGAATGGCAATATTTTCAATCTGTTCGTTATAGTGTTTTTCGCTCTGATGAATAGCATTTATCTGCTCATTTAATAATTTTATATTATTTTCATAAGCATTAAGCTGCACTTTCTTGACAGACAGGCTTTCGCTGCCAGATTCAATATCTGAATTCAAGTTATTTAATTGTTCTTCAAGTCTTGCATACTTTTGCTTACTTTCCTCAAAGCCACGTTTTGTTCTGGTTAAATCACTATCAGCGATTTCTATTTTCTTACAGACATCTTCAAGTTCCTTGTCAGTCCGCTCATATTCTATAAGAAACATATTCACATCAAGGACTTTAAGTTCATCTCTATATTTTAGATACTTTTTTGCTTTTTCAGCCTGATTTTCAAGAGGCAGTACTTGTTTGCCAAGTTCCGAAAGAATATCCTCAATACGCACAAGGTTTTGCTTTTCATCTTCAAGATTTTTCTCTGCGGCTGCCTTGCGTTTTTTATACTTTACTATTCCTGCGGCTTCATCAAAAAGCTCACGTCGTTCTTCAGGTTTTGAACTCAATATCTTATCAATCTGACCCTGTCCAATAATAGAATAACCTTCTTTACCTATACCTGTATCAAAAAGAAGTTCTTGCACATCCTTTAACCGGCATGGTGTTCCATTTAAAAGGTACTCACTCTCTCCAGAACGGTATACACGCCTTGCAATCTTCACTTCGTTATATGCAACATTAAGCTTTTGGTCTTCATTATTAATAGTAATTGCAACATATGCAAACCCTAAAGGCTTACGCATCTGCGTCCCTGCAAATATAACATCCTCCATTTTTGCACCACGCAGTTGTTTTGCACTCTGTTCACCTAAAACCCATCTCATAGCGTCAGCAACATTGCTCTTGCCACTGCCATTAGGTCCTACAATCGCTGTAATGCCATCGTGGAATTCAAAATTTAATTTATTGGCAAATGACTTAAAGCCATGCACTTCAAGACTTTTTAAATACATCCGCTATCTCCTGTCCTTGTAAACTCCAAGCTTAAGAATTGCCTGGTATGCTGCAGACTGCTCCGCCTTTTTCTTTGTTTTGCCTGTAGCTGTAGTCAGCCTTACACCATCAATATCTACAGCTACTGTAAATGACTTATTGTGGTCTGGACCTTCTTCATTAAGAATCACATATTCAAGCTCTTTATGCTCTGCTTGAACGATTTCCTGCAAAATTGTCTTGCTGTCATAAAACAATTTTTTATTTTCAATATCCTTTAAAATGTGCTTATATACATATTCCCTAGCACATTCAAATCCTCCATCTAAGTATACCGCTCCTATAGTAGCTTCAAGTGTATCAGACAATATAGAATCTCTCTCACGACCTCCTGTTAAATCTTCACCTCTTCCAAGCTGGATATAAGCACCAAGTCCCAGCTCCCTTGCGCAAAGTGCAAGAGTAGGTTCACATACATAACTTGCCCTTATTCTTGTTAAGTCCCCCTCTGGCTTATTTGGATTTTCACCATATATATATTCACTTGAAACCAGCTCAAGTACAGCATCTCCAAGAAACTCTAGCCTTTCATTGCAACTGTATTTTTTAAGTCTGTTTTCATTTGAATATGAACTGTGTGTAAGGGCTGTAACCAACAAATCTGTATCTTTAAACTTGTAACCAGCCTTTTTTTCAAATTCTAATATTATATCCTGTCTCATTTGGAAATTCTCCTTATAATATTATAAAATAAATGATTACTATTTAACGATTAATTTATACAAATCATCAACTGTACTCAATTCATTTACAATATTCTCATCAATAACTATGTCAAATTCCCCCTCTATACCCATAACTATTTGGAACAGCTCTAGTGAATCTGCACCTAAATCATCATAAAAAGACATATCCTGACCTATACTGTCAGCATCTATAGACAACACTTCTGCTATTATCGTCTGAAGTTTTTCAAATTCCATTATGATATGACACCGCCTTATTCAATAGTTAAATTCTCTTTAATTTTTTCATTAATTTTTTCTTCACCAAACTGGATACACTGCTTAATTGCCTGTTTTATTTCTAAAGAGCCTGAACTCCCATGTGCCTTTACGACAAGTCCGTTAAGCCCTAGAAGTGGGGCACCGCCCTGTTCTGATGTGTCAAACTGCTTCAATGTTTTTTTAAGAGCTGATTTAATAAGAATTGCACCTGCTTTACTCTTTAAAGAAGACATAAGACCCTCTTTAATTTTACTCATAAGAATTGATGCAAGCCCTTCATAAAGTTTCAAGATTACATTGCCAACAAATGCTTCACATACTATAACATCTGCATCCCCTTTAGGGATATCACGTGCCTCAATACTCCCTGTAAAGTTAATATCTGTGCACTCCTTTAATAAAGGATATGTCTCCTTGACCAGCATATTACCTTTTTCTTCTTCTGCACCAATATTGACTATAGCCACCTTTGGATTATTAATGCCAACCACGTGCTGCATATATATTGAACCCATTTTTGCAAACTGAACAAGATGCGAAGCTCTTGCATCAACATTGGCACCACAATCAATAAGAAGAGCAGGTCCTTTAGCTGTAGGAATTAATGGTGCTAATGGTGCACGCTCAACGCCTTTTATTCTTCCTACAACAAACTGTCCTCCTACAAGTATTGCTCCAGTGCTTCCCGCAGAAACAAATGCATCTGCACTTCCATGTTTGACAAGATTCATTCCAACAACAATTGAAGAATTTTTCTTTTTTCTGATAGCCATTACAGGAGGCTCATCAAAGCCAATAATGTCATCAGCATGTTCAATACTTACACGCTCTTTATCATATGTATACTTATCCAGTTCCTTTTGTATATCATCTGTCCTTCCTACAAGGATAATATTTATATTAGAAACTTCATTTAAAGCTTCTACAGCACCCTTGACAGGAGCTTCTGGTGCATTGTCACCGCCCATTGCATCAACAACTACCCTTATAACACTGCTCATAATTCACCTCCATATACTAATCTGACAATATTTTAAAATTACTATTCGCTTCACATTGTAACAAAAACTACCATACAGTGCAAGCCCCATACTGAAAAGACGGAGCTTATGCCCCGCCTACAATACATTCTACTGCCTAATGCTTTTTTACTCTTCAATTTGATTTAACTTAATTCGCACAATCTTTCCAACACGCATCGCATCAGCATAGGCAAGAAGTCTGTCCATTTGATTGCCACTCCTCTCAAGGAAGTTATTAATTATAAGTTCGAGCATTTCACCTCCTATATCCTCACGAAAACGTATACAGTCACATACACTTCTCTCAACGCCATATACTCTTATCTTCCCATAAGGTGTCTCTACCGTCTCCATATCCTGTTCAAATGCAAGGTTTGAATAATAATGCCTACATACAGGGAAATTGAGCTGCATACGTGAACGGTCTGTCTTTAATGTAGCAATTGACAATATCTCAGGTTCTTTGTCTATAAGACCATGGTAGTGGCATGCACTGTCGGCACAGATAACTGCCCTTGGATTGACCATACATGCCTCTATAAGTTTATAATTGTCTGGTTTACCTTTTTCTTCATCAATAAGCCAGTAAAAACCATGTGATATGTGTTCAACTATCCCCTTATTGACAAGTTCTTTAATCTGTACCGTAGTAATCTTTGACTCCTTTAGCTCTGAAGCACTCCTGTAGCCATTTCCACTTTCAAACAGCCCAATAACCTTCTGGTACGTACTAAGTAACATAATAAATTCCTCCTTTATCTGTCCCAAAGTTCCACAGCCAAAAACGCAAAATGCATATTTTAGATGGCTAGTGGAGTAAAACATTTCTGTTGGATTTATTATATCACTTGTAAATGAATTTGTAAACTTAAAATTTTCATCCTGCCAAACTATTTCCAATTTTTCCTGTGTAGAGTTGGTAATATTTGCCTTGTTTTTCTATCAGCTCATCATGTGTTCCTCTCTCAATTATATGCCCCTGTTCAAGAACCATTATACAGTCACTATTGCGAACTGTAGATAGGCGGTGTGCAATTACAAAGGTAGTTCTTCCATTCATTAATCTGTCCATACCTTTTTGTACAAGCTTTTCTGTTCTTGTATCAATAGAGCTTGTTGCTTCATCAAGTATAAGTGCTGGTGGGTCTGCAACTGCTGCCCTTGCAATGGCAAGAAGCTGCCTTTGCCCCTGACTTAAATTAGCACCATCACCTGTAAGCATTGTGTCATAGCCATTAGGAAGCCTTTTTATAAAACTATGTGCATTGGCAAGTTTCGCTGCGTCAATAACTTCTTCATCTGTTGCATTAAGTTTTCCATATCTGATATTGTCCTTAACTGTACCCGTAAACAAGTGTGTGTCCTGCAACACTATGCCAAGTGAATTACGCAAATCTTTTTTCTTAATTTTATTTATATTTATTCCGTCATATCGTATTTTTCCATCCTGTATATCGTAAAAACGATTTATAAGGTTAGTAATAGTAGTCTTTCCTGCACCTGTAGCACCGACAAACGCAATTTTTTGTCCCGGTTTAGCATATATCTCAATATCATGTAGGATTATTTTGTCGTCATTATACCCAAAATCAACGTGGTCAAATACAACATCACCCTGCATTTTCGCATATGTAGTTGTATTACTATCTTTATGATAATGTTTCCACGCCCAAAGACCAGTACGTGTATCTGATTCTGTAATTTCTCCGTTGCTGTCCTCTTTTGCATTTACAAGTTCAACATATCCTTCGTCAGTTTCTGGTTTTTCATCAATAAGTTTAAATACTCTGTCAGCACCTGCAAGTGCCATTACAACTGCATTAAGCTGCTGGCTAACTTGGTTTACTGGCATACTAAATGATTTATTAAATGTAAGAAAGCTTATAAGTGAACCTACTGTAAAACCATTTACACTGTTTAATGCCAAAAAGCCTCCTACAATAGCACATATTACATAGCTTATATTGCCAAGCTGTGCATTGACTGGCATAAGTATATTAGCAAACTTATTAGCGTTGTCAGCACTTTCAAAAAGCTGGTTATTAAGTTTATTAAAACCATCCATGCTTTCTTCTTCATGACAGAATACTTTAACAACCTTTTGTCCGTCCATCATCTCTTCAATATAGCCATTTAATTTTCCTATATCCTTTTGTTGTGCTAAGAAGTAAGAGCCACTAAGTCCTGCAAGCTTAGCTGTCGTAAAAAGTGTAACTCCAATCATAAGAAGTGTGATAATTGTAAGCGGTACACTAAGTATAACCATATATATAAATACACTGATAATAGTGACCATGCTTGCAATAAACTGTGGGATACTCTGGCTTATCATCTGTCTTAATGTATCAATATCATTTGTGTAGATTGACATAATATCGCCATGTGCATGGGTATCAAAATATTTAACAGGAAGTGATTCCATCTTATTAAACATTTCTATACGCAAGTTCCTAAGCATTCCCTGTGTCACATAAATCATAAGCATATTATATAAAAATGTTCCAAGAATACCTATGGCATAAAACGCTGCTACTCTTATAATGGCAGCCGCTAACCCCGAAAAATCAGGACTAGCCGACTTTGTCAGCGGTACAATATAATCATCTATAAGTGTTCTTGTAAACATAGTTCCCTGTGCATTAGCAAGTGCACTTACAATAATGCCTATAAATACAATAATGCAGTGCAGCCAATAAAATTTAAAAATATATTTCATAAGACGTACAAAAAGTTTACCTGGATTCTCAATCTTTGGTTTAGGTCCTCTTGCACGTGGTCCCATACCTTGTTTTCCTGCCATACTCTACCTCCATTTCCTTATGCTTTTTCATCAAAATCGCCACTTCCGCTCATTTGTGACTCATATACATCATGGTAAATTTCGTTAGTTTCAAGAAGTTCGTCATGTGCTCCAAATCCATTCACAGCACCATCTTCCATAACAATTATTCTGTCACAGTCTTTAATACTTGAAATACGCTGTGCAATTATAATTTTAGTTGTACCTGGTATCTCTTGTGCAAATGCCTTGCGAATTTTACTATCTGTTGCAGTGTCGACAGCACTTGTGGAATCATCAAGTACAAGAACTTTTGGCTTTTTTATAAGTGCTCTTGCTATGCAAAGGCGCTGCTTCTGTCCTCCTGAGACATTGCTGCCGCCTTGCTCAATATATGTGTTATAACCATCAGGCATTTTTTGAATAAATTCATCAGCACAGGCAAGTTCACAGGCGTGGATACATTCCTCATCTGTTGCAGATGCATCACCCCACCTTAAGTTTTCTAAAATAGTTCCACTAAAAAGCACATTTTTTTGCAGTACAACTGCAACTTCATTTCTTAAAGTTTCTATATCATACTTTCTTACATCTATGCCACCTACCATAACGCTTCCTTCTGAAACATCATAAAGTCTGCTTATAAGGTTTACAAGGCTTGACTTGGCACTACCTGTACCTCCGATTATGCCTATCATTTCACCCTGTTTTATATCAATATTAATATTTTTAAGTACAGGTGTTTCGGAGTCTTTTCTATAGCTAAAGCTTACATGGTTAAATTTAATGCTACCATTAGCAACATTCATCACTGGTTTTTCAGGATTTGTTATGTCAGCCTTTTCATTAAGAACTTCTACAATACGCTCAGCACTTGCGATACTCATTGTAATCATTACAAATATCATTGAAAGCATCATAAGGCTCATAAGTATATTCATACAATATGTCAAAAGCTGTGACAGTTCTCCTGTTGTCATAGAGCTGCTCACAATCATCTTAGCGCCAAGCCAACTTATTAAAAGTATACATGAATAAACCGCAAGCTGCATAACAGGAGCATTAAAAGCAATAATCCTTTCAGCTCTTAAAAACATATTATAAATATTATTACATGCTGTCATAAACTTATTTTTCTCAAAATCTTCTCTTGAATATGCCTTTACAACTCTGATTGCAGATACATTTTCCTGTACACTTTCATTAAGTGCATCGTACTTTTTAAAAACTTCATTAAAATATTTCATTGCAAATCTAACAATAATACACAGTATAATTCCAAGAATAATTACTGCTCCTAAATACACCAGTGCAACCCTTGAATTTACATAAAATGACATGGCCATTGCACAGATTAGTGATGCTGGTGCACGCATACACATACGCAGTATCATCTGATATGCATTTTGGATATTCGTCACATCAGTAGTAAGTCTTGTAACAAGCCCTGATGTGCTGAACTTATCAATATTTGAAAAGCTAAATGTCTGTATATTTTCAAACATAGCTTTTCTTAAATTTCTAGCAAAGCCTGTTGAGGCTCTCGCACCGTATTTTCCACCCATTACACCTGTCCATAAACTTACAAACGCAGTAAGAACCATAAGGCCACCCATAAAAAAAATATGGTTCAAGTTCCCAGCCTCTACACCATCATCAATTATAGATGCCATCATAAGAGGGATAATTGTCTCCATGATAACTTCCAGAATCATAAATACAGGTGTAAGTATGGAATCCTTTTTAAATTCTTTAATATGCGCTCCTAAAGTTTTTAGCATATTAACATTCCTCCATTTCTATTTCTGTTTTATGATACAACTGCAGCTGTATATTTTTACTATTCTAAAACAAATAAAAATTTATTACAAGACAGAAATTTTATTTTTTATCAACCACTTAACTACTGCTTCATCCCACATATGTTCAAGTGTTTTATCTAATGTAAAATTACTGTTGTAAAATCCTGTTACAGCATATAACTCCCTTTTCTCATACCTTAACTGTAAATGAAGCTCTGGTTTTGCTTCCATGTATTTTTTATAAAAACCACTGTCTTTTAAAAGTGCCTCTGCAGTTTTGTCATCTGCTTTTAAGGATACTTTAAATATGTCAGGTGTTTGTTTTCCTTTAATATATTCAAAGAAAATATGTTTGACTTCTCCCCATCTGACAAGTTTTGTTTCTTCTTCAATATACCAATTTTTGTTTCTTTTTCCATTTAATACAAGTTTTGCAAATGTCACTACCTCTGCTTCCTCTAGAAAAAAGCTGTCAAACGCGTCTTTTACAAGAAGTAACGACATCGTAATTTTAATATCATTTATTTTAATTAAATTCATAAAAACTGCCTTTCTGTAAATAATAATAGCACGACAAATTGCCTGTTATAATAATAATAACAGATAGTGCATTTGTCTTAATTATAAATAATGCTTTAAAGCATCAGGTATGTCTGGCGCTGTATGCATACTTGGTACAGATGAAAAATAACAGCGCATAAAAATGGAGGGATAATTATGAAAAAAGATGCAAAGACAATGAAAGAAGTCGCCGAGAGATGTACACGTTACTGTTCATGTGAAAAAGACAATTGTGGTTGTGGTGCAACAAACTCAAGTAAAGAAAGTTCTGTAACATGTCAGACTTGCAGCCACTATAACCATTCTAATGTCTGTGACCTTAATCTGTATGAAGAGATTATGAAAAACCATAACCTCTAAAATTCAGACTGTGTACTAAAACTGGAATGTTCCCTAGTGCAGCTATTATTAGCAGCACTAGGGAATTTTTTTATCTTCCAATAAATACGACAACCGATCTTGGAGGAACTACAGTTTTTCTCTGTAACTCCATTTCACTTTTATTTAGTTTTACTGCTCTTACCTTTTTCTTCTTTACTGGTATTTCATAAAACATATCATCATATGTTGTAATCGCAGTATACCACTTTTTCCCAGTAGGAAGTGATGGTATATCAAATGTCCTTGATTCCCAGTACATATTAAATATAATATAAATAATATCGTCAGTAGCACCACTATTATCGTTTACATAATCACCATTGAATAAAAAGCCAAGCATCCTATTGTAATTAGAATAGTCTACTCTCCACGCCTGCGTGCCATGTACTGATAGAGCAGGCAATCCAAGACCCTTATTATCATGCATAGGTAAACTCTTTGGTTGATGCAATACAGAATGTTTCTTTCTGAATAATATAAGTTTTTTTACATAATTTAATATTTCAGTTTCACGTTTACTATGTCTCCAGTTAAGCCAAGTAATGCTGTCATCGTGGCAATATGCGTTATTGTTGCCAGACTGTGTATTGCCAAATTCATCCCCTGCCAGAATCATAGGAGTCCCTTGGCTTAAAAGTAACATAAGAAAAGCATTTCTTATCTGTCTCATACGCTTTACAATAATTGTTTGTTTCCTTGACTTTCCCTCTGCACCACAGTTCCAACTGTAATTATAGTCAGTGCCATCTCTGTTCATCTCTCCATTTGACTCATTGTGCTTTATATCATATGACACGAGGTCCATCAACGTGAAACCATTAACATGAGTAATAAAATTAATTACAGAATAATCTGATGGATTGCGTTTAAAACGTTCCGCAAAGCTCCCTGTCATTCCTTCATCGCTTTTTAAAAACCTTCTGGCATCATTCATAAAACCTTCGTTGTATTCAGCAAAAAACTTTCCAAAACGATTTTGTAAAAGTCCACTGTCCCAGTATGACGCAAGCATTTTCACACCTGAAAGCACTGGGTCTGATACAAGTGCCAATGCAGGCATAACATCATTATTTACACGGAATCCATCAATGTGGTATTCAAGTACCCAATTTCTTAAACAATCCGTCATAAGGCATAAATTAGTACCAGGAGAAAAGTATATATCCATAAGTACTTCAATTCCTTCCTTATGGAAAGCTTTGACAAAACTCTTAAATTCGTTTACAGGGTTGCTCTTGTCTGACGCATATGCGGTTTTAGGAGCAAGGTAGTATGTACCTTGTGCCCCATACCCCCAGTAATTTAATTTCACATAACTTGAAGTGTTATCTGTCCTTGTACTAGACTGAACTTCTTTTATCTTGTCAGATGGAATTGGTCTGCCATTGTATATATGCACTTCTTCTTGTACCTCATCAAATTCATAGCACGGAAGCAGAAGAAGTGCATTAATGCCAAGTTCTTTCATATATGCTATCTTCTCTACAAGTCCTTTATACGTTCCTTTGTTTTTGACACCTGAAGATGAGTGTTTAGTATACCCTCTCACATGTAGTTGATATAGTATAACTTCATTAAAAGGCCTCATAATCTGGTGGTCATCTTCCCAATCAAACTCGTCAAGGCATATTCCACTACGTACCAACCTCTTCTGGCTATCATTAAGTGCCTTTCCCCAGTTTGTTTTCCCATGTATTATATGTGCATATGGGTCAGCAAATTCCTTACCCTTAGTCTCATACATATATTCGAAGTCCTCAGACAATATCTGTATAAGACTGCGCCCACTAGTATCACCATTTATGCCTGTAATAGTGATAAAATAAACACCTCCTCTTTTATATTCTTTAGTAAGTGGTATAATACATGCTGGTTCCTTTCTTCCTGTATAATAAAATTTCAGGCTACAATCATTTCCATCTGGAAGGTATATGGAAAACTGTACTCCCGCAGCCACCCTTATTACGCCAAAAGACAAAGTATCTCCTGGTTTAATATTAAAAAGCCTATTTTTTTTTCCCATCTTATCTCCTTAGAATTCTTATGTCTGACAGTACATATATTTGCACCGCCTTTGCCTTAATGTGTCAATATCCTATTTTATATATTACTACATTTTTTCGCATCATGCAAAACAAAGTTAGCCAAATTCAGAAAAAAAGAAGATTATAGCCAAAAAACCTTGCAAAATCGGTATTTTACTGTAAAATAGAAAAAGTCGGAACAATAACAGCAAAGAAAGGAATTATGTAAAATGATACAGGCAAGCAATGTAACCTTACGCTTAGGCAAAAAGGCATTATTTGAAGATGTAAATATTAAATTTACTGAAGGCAACTGTTATGGGCTTATTGGTGCCAATGGTGCAGGCAAATCTACATTTTTAAAAATACTTACAGGTGAAATTGAACCAAGCAAAGGTGAAATTATAACCACACCGGGACAGAGACTTTCTTTCTTAAAACAGGACCATTTCCAGTATGACGAATACAAGGTACTTGACACTGTCATTATGGGCAATGAACGTCTTTACGAAATAATGAGAGAAAAAGAAGAAATCTATGCGAAAGAAGATTTTACAGAAGAAGATGGAATCAAGGCAAGTGAACTAGAAGCTGAATTTGCTGGCATGGATGGCTGGGAAGCTGAATCGGATGCAGCTACTTTGTTAAATGGACTAGGAATAGCCACCGATATTCATGATAAAAAAATGAGTGAACTTACTGCAAGTGATAAAATAAAAGTCCTGCTTGCACAGGCTCTCTTTGGAAATCCAGATATACTGCTTCTTGATGAGCCAACTAACCACTTAGACCTTGAGGCTATACGCTGGCTTGAAGAGTTTCTTATTAACTTTGACAATACAGTAATCGTCGTTTCACATGACCGTTATTTCTTAAATAAAGTGTGTACGCATATCGCTGATATTGACTATGCCAAAATACAACTCTACACTGGTAATTATGACTTCTGGTATGAATCCAGTCAGCTTATGATTAAACAGATGAAAGAGGCTAATAAAAAGAAAGAGGAAAAAATAAAGGAACTGCAAAGTTTTATACAGCGTTTTAGTGCTAATGCTTCAAAATCCAAACAGGCGACCTCACGTAAACACGCTCTTGAAAAAATCCAGCTTGACGATATGAAACCTTCAAGCCGCAAGTATCCTTATATTGACTTTAGACCTGACCGTGAGATTGGCAATGAAGTCCTTACTGTTGAGCATATTTCAAAAACAATTGATGGTATAAAGGTACTTGATGACATTTCATTTATCGTTGGCAGAGAAGATAAAATTGCTTTTGTAGGAAGCAATACCATCGCTAACACTACACTGTTTAAGATACTCGCTGGTGAGATGGAACCAGACGAAGGCTCATATAAATGGGGTGTAACAACAAGTTTTTCTTATTTTCCAAAAGATAATACAGAACTGTTTGAAGGCAGTGAAACTATTGTAGATTGGCTTATGCCATTCTCCCCTGAAAAAGACCCAACATATGTACGCGGCTTCCTTGGACGTATGCTTTTTCCTGGTGAAGACGGAGTTAAAAAAGTAAATGTGCTTTCTGGTGGTGAGCGTGTGCGTGTAATGCTTTCCAAAATGATGATACTTGGCTCTAATATATTAATAATTGATGAGCCTACAGCACATCTTGATATGGAATCTATAACTTCACTTAATAATGGTCTTATTAAATTCCCCGGTGTAATTTTGTTTACATCCCAAGACCATCAGTTTATACAGACAATAGCTAATCGAATTATGGAAATTACTCCGGGTGGTCTTATTGATAAGATAACAACGTATGATGAATACCTTGATAGCGACGAAATGGCACGTAAAAGACAGATATTATCAGTACAGACAGAAGAAAATGATTAAAGACAAACAGCTTGAGACTATAAGAAATCGGGATATACAGATTATCTGTACTATCCCGACTTGTTTTGTAATTAAATGTCTTTATCACTATAAAGAATATCTTTTATTATAAACCTTGGACGTTCCTTAACTTCCATATATATCTTGCCAATATATTCCCCAATTATCCCAAGTGATAAAAGAAGAAGACCTCCTATACCCCAAAGAGATATAACTATGCTCGTCCATCCTGCAACGACCTTGCCAAATGCCCAGACTGCTAAAAAATAAACAAGCATTATTATACTTGCTGAAAAAACCAACACCCCAAGCGTTGTAATCATCCTAATAGGTTTTACACTACATGATGTAATTCCGTCTACTGCAAATGACAGCATTTTTTTAAGTGGATACTTAGATTCACCCGCAAAACGCTCATGGCGCTCATAATAGACAATATCTGTTTCATAGCCAATCATAGGAACTATCCCTCTTAAAAAAAGATTTACTTCTTTAAATTGTGATAGTCCCTCTAATGCTCTTTTGCTCATAAGTCTGTAATCGGCATGGTCCTCAATAGTATCAGCTCCCATAAATTTCATAACTTTATAAAATGCACGTGCTGTTCCTCTTTTAAATACAGTATCAGTATTTCTTGCAGAACGCACACCATATACAATATCCTTTCCGCCAATGAATTTGTCAATAAATTGCTCGATTGCATCTACATCATCTTGTAAGTCAGCGTCAAGTGAAATTGCCGCATCGGCATAATCTTTTGCAGTCATAAGCCCTGCAAGCAGTGCGTTTTGGTGTCCTCTGTTATGTGCAAGATTTATACCTGTAAATATACCATCTTCTTCATGAAGCTGTGATATTATATTCCATGTCATATCTTTTGAGCCATCATTTACAAATGCAATTCGGCTCTTACTGCTTATCTTTCCCTTTTCCATCAGCTCATACATAATATTTTGAAGCTGTTTTGATGTTTCTGGAAGTACTTCCTGTTCATTATAGCAGGGAATTACAAGCCATATGGTTTTAGCATTCATTTTAAATCCTCCTGTCTTATTATAATACATTATACCAAAACTATTATAGCAAATATGGATGGGAATGTTTACTAAAAAATGTGTCTGGAAGTTGCGTTTCTGCAATTCCCAGACACATTTTTTAATA
>CANOID010000039.1 GCA_947565985.1 uncultured Lachnoclostridium sp. | reverse complement strand
TCCACATTCACATTGTGGAATATCTTCACTTGAAATAATAGTAGAAATATCATAAAATTTATGACATTTCATACAATAGTTCCTAAGAACCGAACCGTGTAACTCATATACAGTCTTACTGCCTGCACTTTGGTGAAGCCCATCAATATTTTGTGTAATGATAGCTTTAAGTTTACCCTGTTTTTCAAGTTCTGCAAGTTTTACATGGGTTATGTTTGGCTTGGCATCAGTACAAATCATCTTGTCACGGTAGAATTTGTAAAAATCTTTAGTCTTTTGCCTGAAAAAAGTATGGCTTAGAATTGTCTCAGGCGGATAGTCATATTTTTGGTGGTACAATCCGTCAGTGCTGCGAAAATCAGGTATTCCGCTTTCTGTAGAAACTCCTGCACCGCCAAAAAACACAATATTGTCACTGTCATCAACCCATGTTTTCAGGGTTGCAATATTGTCGTTCACATTGTCCATGAAATCCCTCCAGTCTTAAATAAAAAATTCACTTTGCATAAAATTATGTAAGGTTTTCCATAGAAATACCAGCAATTTTCACCATTTCCAAAATAGATTTTTTAGAAACCTTTTTGCCGCAGTATTCTATCAAATCCTCCTTTTCTCCCGTAAATATATCAACTGGTTCATATTTTTCCAGAATAATCTTGTCATCTTCTGTTGAAATTTCGATTGAATCCCTTTCCGAAATATGCAGAGTACGGCGGAGTTCAATTGGTAGTGTTATTCTGCCAAGTTCATCTAGTTTTCTTACTATTCCTGTCTTTTTCACGTTAATGGCCTCCTTCTGTCATTGCTGTAAATCTATAGTTATTATGATACCTTATGCTGAATATAGCACAGTTTAATAAAAATGGCAATTATATTTAAAAAATTTTATAATGTGGCATACTTTGTCCAAGTAACAAATATTCCATATAATCATGTAGTATAATCATAGGACACGATAAAAGAAACCACATATTAGAATAAAGCAGACATATCTGACCCTTAAAATTGTATTGTTCACCTGAGTAATCCCATACATTTAGATGCATATATTTGTTTACCACTTCTCCAAATATAAATTCAATACCTGTAATCATAAGACCACATAAAAGCATCTGTCCCACTATTGAAGCTGAACTGCCAAGCAGGCTTTTAATTACACCTACAAGAATAAAACATAAACCGCCCGCGAAAAACATTGAAATGTGTGAGAAACCTCTGTATAATATTTCTATGCCACAGTATACAAAACCACCTGTTAAAAACATTATTACATATGCCTGTATAGGATTCATGTTGTAAAATCTCCTTTTTTGTTCCAAATTGCCATTATAGGTTATAGTATGGTTTCTTTCTTTTAAAGTTATTCGCATATTTTTAGTAAAAAAATGGAGTTATTCTACGCTTGAAAGTTGTACCAAAAGGTGATAAACTGGTTGTGTCTGTAAAAATTAAGATAATAACTATAAAAAGGAGCATGGGGTTAGTGGCAGAGATAAAAAGTGTTAAAAAAGCACAAGTGTTAGAGTGTAAAGATGCTTTTACTAAAGAAGCAATCAGTGCAGTATATAAAAATATAAGTATCCATAAAATAAAACCTGCTGGTATTGTAAAAGACAGCATAGAAAATGCACAATGTGTATACAGTAACTTTAGTGATACATCTGCAAAAAAAGCCGCTATAGACTGTGTTCATACAGATGTGCATGGTTGTAAAAAAGCCAGTAAAAATATTACTATAGAAGAATTATTCAGAAATATTTAATACATTAGGAGGCATTCCAAATGATAAGCACAGTTTCTTATCTCAATACACTTAATATAAAACCTATAAAAACATATCCAGAAAACAGTGGCAGAGAAACTACAATTACCAGTTTTGAAAAAGTACTTTCAGATAAAAAAGACCAAGTTTCTAAGAAAAGCACTAAGAAGCAGGAAAAAACAGAAAGTAATGCAGATACTACAAATACAAAAGTAGAAGATACAAGGTATAAAGACCCTGTTACTGGAAAGACAGTTATGTATATAGATGTGGCAGAGAAAACAACTGGTGATAGCAATAATGCTGATACTGACAATAATGATAACAATACAGTTAAAAAATCTTCATCATCCAGTTCTAAGTCTGCTGTTTCCGCATCTGCGATGAAAAAGACAAAGTATGATACATATTTTAAGGAAGCAGCAAAAAAGTACAATATATCTGAAAGCTTACTTAAAGCCATAGCAAAGGCGGAGTCAGATTTTGACCCGAATTGTCTTTCAAGTGCTGGTGCGATGGGTGTGATGCAGCTTATGCCTGAAACGGCTAAAGAACTTGGAGTAGATGACCCATATGACCCAGAGCAAAATATTATGGGGGGTGCAAAGTGCATTGCACAGAAGTTAAAAGAATTTAATGGTGATATAAAGCTGGCACTTGCAGCATATAATGCGGGAAGTGGTGCTGTAAGACGCAATGGAGGTGTTCCTTCGTATTGTAATACATATGTAAATAGGGTACTTAGTTATAAAGAAGCATTTGAGACAGCAAACGCAGTAGGATAAGATTATGCAGGACAATGTAAATGATAAAGTTGAAAAGAGTATAAGGAAAAAGTTCCACAAGCAACTATTCAGTAGATTTGCAAAAGCAATTAATGAGTATAAACTTCTTGAAGAAGGCGACCATATAGCAGTATGCATATCAGGTGGCAAGGACTCTATGCTTATGGCTAAACTTTTCCAAGAACTTAAGAAACACAATAAATTTGATTTTAGCCTTTCATTTCTTGTTATGGACCCGGGGTATAATAAAGTTAACAGGGAAACACTTGAAAACAATGCAAGACTTTTAAATATACCAGTTACAATATTTCAAACACAGATATTTGACGCGGTATATGAGATAGAAAAATCGCCATGTTATCTTTGCGCACGTATGAGAAGAGGATATCTTTACAATAATGCAAAAAAACTTGGATGTAATAAAATTGCACTTGGACATCACTATGATGATGTAATTGAAACTATTCTTATGGGTATGTTATATGGTGCACAGATACAGACAATGATGCCAAAACTGCACAGCACTCATTTTAATGGTATGGAGCTTATAAGACCAATGTATCTTATAAGAGAAGAAGATATAATTCACTGGAAAGACTATAACAATTTGAATTTCTTACAATGTGCCTGCAGGTTTACGGACAGGGTTCAGGTATCTGGCAGTGATATAAGTAGTGAATCTAAGCGTATTGAAGTGAAAAATCTTATACAAAAGCTTAAAGAAACTAACCCATATATTGAAGGCAATATTTTTAAGAGTGTAGAAAATATAAATTTAGATACAATAATTGCTTATAAAGAAAATGGCGTAAAGCACAGTTTTCTTGAAAGATATAAGTAATTTAGCTATGGTGTATGCACAGGGATAGTTAATATAAATTCTCTGTGCATTTTGGCTTTTAGCTATTTTATCACAGTGTGGAGGATATCTTATGGTTTTGCCTGAAAGTTTTAAAGAGAGAATGAAAAGTATGTTAGGCAGCGAATACAATGCGTTTATTGATTCACTTAATAAGGAAAAAACGTTAGGACTGCGTATAAATACTTTAAAATTAAATAGTAAAAATGCATCTTGTCTTCCTTTTTGGCTTGATAAAATCCCATGGACAGATGATGGGTTTTATTATAATGAGGAATGTAAACCAGGTCGTCATCCTCTCCATGATGCAGGAGTTTATTATATACAAGAACCAAGTGCAATGATAGTTGCCAATCTTTTAGCACCAGATAAAGGAGAGTGTGTATGTGATTTATGTGCAGCACCCGGAGGAAAGAGTACACATATTGCAGGAATGCTTAATGGTACAGGTTTACTCGTCTCTAATGAAATATCTGCATCACGTGCTAGGATATTATCACAGAATATAGAGCGACTTGGAATCTGTAATGCTATTGTTTGTAATGAAACACCAGAAAGGCTTGCACAGCATTTTCCACAGTATTTTGATAAAATCTTAGTGGATGCACCATGCTCAGGGGAAGGAATGTTTAGAAAAGATACTGTTGCAATAGATGAGTGGAGTCTGGACAATGTCCAGATGTGTGCTGTACGCCAGAAGATGATACTTGGATGTGCCAATGCAATGCTTAAACCGGGTGGCATAATTGTATATTCTACATGTACATTTGCTCCAGCAGAAGATGAGGATATACTTATATGGTTTTTAAGAGAGTATAATGGATATAAAGCTGAAGTATGGCAGCATGGAAGTATGACAGGTTTTGATACTGGAAGGGTAGACTTTGTATCAAAAAGTTTTGGCAACCTTTCAGAAAATGAAAAGGATGCATTGTCATGTGCTGTAAGGCTTTGGCCACACAAAGTCAAAGGAGAAGGGCATTTCGCAGTAAGATTAAGAAAACCTATAAATTCTACTATAGGTGGCACAGTTAAGATAAGTAAGGTTAAACACTATTTTATAAGTAAAAAAGAATTGAAAGAATTAGAAAAATTTGTAAGAGAAATATTTATTAAAAGTAATATAGAAGATTATGCTAAACAATTAAGATTTTTTGGTGACAATCTGTTTCTTATTCCCCAAGAGATAAATGGGATAAAGATAATACGCACAGGGCTTCATATTGCAGTGCAAAGGAAGGGAAGGTTTGAACCAGCACATGCACTGTGCAGAGCAATAAAACCAGAAGATGTTAAACAGTATCAGGACTGTGATTATAATACAGCACTAAAATTCCTTCATGGAGAAGTAATTAACTGTGATTCTGATTTTAAAGGATGGGTACTTATTGGATATAAAGGATTTGGGCTTGGGTGGGGTAAAGCACAAAATGGCATTGCTAAAAATCATTATCCAAAAGGACTGCGACATTGAGCCAAAAATGTATCAGATAATAACAGGAGGACAATATGAGAATTGCACTTGGACAAGTAGATATGGTGTGGGAGGATAAAGAGTCTTCTTTAAAAAAAGCAGCAAATATGATTAAGGAAGCGGCTATGATGAATTCAGATATAATTGTATTTCCAGAGATGACACTAACTGGATTTTCAATGGCATTAGATAAAATTGGTGAAGATATGTCTAATTCTTGGAGTGTTAAAGCAATGCAAGACTTAGCAGTACAAAATAATATAGCAATAGGATTTGGATGGTCTGCGCTGCCGGAAGATGACAATATAAAAGGTAGCAATATGTTTACCATTGTAGATAGCTATGGAAATACAATTGCAGAATACAAGAAAATACATCCATTTACTTTTGGTGGTGAAAGTGATGTATATGAATCTGGCAGCAATATTGTTGCAGTGCCATTTATGGGGCATACTATAAGTCTTTTTATATGTTATGATTTGCGTTTTCCAGAATTATTCCAGATTGCATCAAAAAAAGCCGATATAATATTTGTAATTGCCAACTGGCCAGCAGTAAGAAGTGCACATTGGACAACACTGCTTCGTGCAAGAGCAATAGAAACACAGTCATATGTTATAGGTGTAAACTGTTATGGCTTTCGTGACAATACTAAGTACAGTGGAGATAGCATAGCAGTGGATTCAATAGGCAATATACTTGGTCAGATTTCTGGCAATGAAGGAATCCTTATTTGTGACATTGATGACAGAGCATGGAGTCTTAGAAACAAATTTAACACTAGAAAAGACAGAAAGATAGACTTTTATGTAAAAGAATATTTAAAAAAATAGATATAATGCTGCTGGTTTACATTATTATTTAGCCGCATGGGAGATTATTATGAAACAATATGAATTTTCTATAAGAATTGCACAGATTCATCATTTGCTAGAAGAACATAAGTATAAAAAAGCACTAGCTGTAGTAAGGACGATTGATTTAAAACAAGTAAAAAATCTAAGCGACCTAAGTGTTATTGCAGATGTGTTTGCAAAGACAGAACAGTTTGAGTCAGCAAAGGATGCTTATCTTAAGATATATAATAAATCAAAGACAAGACGTATTTTGCAAAGGCTTATTTACGTTTCTATTAGAACTAAAGATATTGACGAAGCAGAAGATTATTACCAAGAGTTTGTGCAGATGAATCCTAGCTCGCGTGATATAATTACAACCAGATACCGCATAGATAAAGCTGCTGGTGTTCCTATTGGAAAATTAATTGAAACCCTTGAAGAACTTAAAGAAGAGGAACGCATAGAAGAATGGGTTTATGAACTTGCAAAACTATATCATAAAGCAGGAAGGTTTGAGGAGTGCCGTAGGGAATGTGAAGATATAAAACTGTGGTTTGGAAATGGTGAGATAGTTGAACGAGCTAAAAAACTTATAGAAGTTATTGATGATAAGGAAACGATGTCTTATTTTGATGATAAAGATTACACACTTGACAAAGGAGAGCCAAATCCTGATGATACTGGCTCACTGCCCGATTTAAATGAATATCTTCAAAGAAAACCTTCTATGGAAGAAAAGAAAATAGAAAACCATATAGCAGGGTCAGCTCCAGAGATGGAATGGATAGAGTCAAGAGAGTTAGGAAATAAGCAAAGCAAAACTTTAAATAATGACAGGAATGATGAAAATATGCATGAACAAGGTGATTTTATCGATGATTATGACGAAGATGATTTTGATATGGATGCTGGTTTTGGAAAACTAGCAAGAAAACTGACAGGTCTTTTTCGATTTGGAAGCAAAAAAAATAATAATAACAATAATAGCAATAGAAACAATAACAATAGTGATGCAGATAAAAGCAGTGCTGTGCAGCGAAATTATGCTAAAAAAGACTACAATAGTGAAGAGAAAATAAAGAGCGAACATAATATAGAAGATAACAGCCAAAATGATTTAGATATAAAAATATCAATTAATAATGAATTATATAATAGAACTCTTGAAAATAAAAAAGATAGAGATATAGATAGAGAAGATAATCTAAGCAGGAATGTCAGAGAAGAACCTGTGGAAAATGAATTTTGCAATGAAGCTGCAACCAGTGAAACTAGTACAAGTACAATACAACAAAGTCCTGTAGTTCCTGTATATTCCCAGTCTGGTATGGGAATTACACAAGACCTTTCAAGAGAAATTTCTGCAATATATGAAGCCGAACATGGAGAGCAGATAAAAGAAAAAAAAGAAAGGGATGTGAAAACTGTTAATGACCGCAGACCTCTTAAAAGAGATGCTACTAAAGTAATAGAGCGTATGACCAAAGCAGTCAGAAGTGATGAAAGTAAAAGTATACAGTCTGTTGATACAAGTTATCCTGAAGAACAAATACAGGAAAGGGTATTAGAAAAAATTAGTTTAGACCAAGAACTAGTTGACGAAGAAATAGAAACAGAGATAGAAGAGACAAAGATAGAACAAACAGAAGAAATAGAGACAGAAATAGAAGAAATAGAAACAGAGATAGAAGAAACAGAAAGAATAGAAACAGAAGTAGAGATAGCAGTAAAAACAGAAACAACAGCAGAAACAAATGCAATAGAGGAAGAAGCCAGAATAAAAGAGGAAGAAGCCAGAGCTATAGTGGAAGAGGCACGTAGAAAAGCAGAAGAAGCAGAAAGAATACTTGCGGAAGCAGAAAGAAAGCGTGCAGAAGTAGCTGCTCTTTTATCTAGTTGCCATGAAAAAGTAGAAGATAAAGAGCTACAAGAACCTAAAGAGCTAGAACGTGGTATAGATATAGAAGATATGGCAGAAGATACTCCATATGAAGAGGAAGATGAAAACTGGTCTGAGAATAAGAACAAAGATAGTGAATGGTACGAAGATGAAAACTATAATGATGAATTCTATGACGATGCAGAATATGAAGACGACGAAGATATATTGGACTTTGATAGCAAGGGACTTTCAGATGATGATTTACCAACTACTAGAGCTTTACATAAATCATTTGATGATATTCTGACTTTAATAGGAGGGGAACCAGATCCATCGCATTTTGTCTTTGTAGGTAACACTTCCGATTTGATAGTAGGGCTTGCAAAAAGAGTTGTAAAAGTTATGAAAGAAACAGGTTATATGAGTACTGGACGCATTGCTAAGATAAGTGCCAAAAAGTTAAATCAGATGGATTTAAATGAGTTTAAAAGTCAACTTAAAGGCAACTGCCTGCTTATCCATGAAGCTGCTGAGTTAATGGTTCCTACAATTGCAAGTGTATTTGATATAATGGATGAATTTTATGGGGATTTTGTCGTTATTTTAGCAGATGATGGAAATACCTTAGATCAGTTATTTAAATTTGCACCTGCACTTGCAAGGCGATTTAAATATATAATAGATATAAGTGGATATACAAAAGCAGACTGCCTATAGATAAAAACAAGAATAAGGATGGTGAAATATGGTTACAGACAATATAGTAAATGTTATAGGACATAGAAATCCTGATACAGATTCAGTTTGTTCTGCAATTGCATATGCAAGATTGAAGCGTAAGATAACAGGTAAAAAGTATGTGGCAAAGCGTGCAGGTAAGATTAATGCAGAAACCGACTTTGTACTAAAGCATTTTGGAGTGCCAGCACCCGACTATATAAGGGATGTAAGGACACAGGTTGTTGATATTGATGTTGAAAGAGTACAAGGAGTTGGTGAAGATATTTCAATTAAAAAAGCATGGGAAATAATGAAAACTGAAATGTTGCAGACACTTCCAATTGTAAATGATGATAAAAAGCTTATAGGGCTTTTGACTATACAGGATATAGCTAAGTCATATATGGATGTTTATGACAGTAGAATTATTGCTACTGCAAAGACTCCATTTAGCAACATCATACAGACGCTTGAAGGTGAAATGGTATATGGCAACCCAGATGAGAGAATTGAATCAGGTAAATGTCTTATTGCTGCCGCGAATCCTGACCTTATGGAAAGCTATATCGAAAAGGGGGATATAGTAATACTTGGTAATAGGTACGAGTCACAGCTTTGTGCTATTGAGATGGACGCTAAGTGCATAATAGTATGTGATGGCTCTACAGTATCATTTACTATTAATAAATTGGCAGAAAATAAAGGGTGCTTTATAATAAAAACACCTTTTGACACGTTTACAGTTTCACGTTTAATTAACCAGAGTATACCAATTAAGTTCTTTATGAAAGGTGAAAATCTTGTTACATTTGGACTTGGAGAGTTTTTAGATGATATACGTGAAGTGATGGCAAAAAAGAAACACAGGGATTTTCCTATACTAGACTGGAATGGTCATTATTTTGGAATGATATCAAGAAGAAGTTTGCTTGGTGCACGTAAAAAGAAACTTATTTTAGTGGACCACAATGAACCTTCACAATCGGTTGATGGCATAGAAGAGGCAGAACTGCTGGAAATTATAGATCATCATCGTATAGGTTCAATAGAGACAATGGGTCCTGTATTTTTTAGAAACCAGCCTCTTGGATGCACAGCAACGATAATTTATCAGATGTATAATGAATATAGTGTTGAAATTCCAAAAGACACAGCAGGAATTCTCTGCTCAGCAATATTATCTGACACTCTTATGTACCGTTCACCAACTTGTACAGATACAGATAAAAAGGCAGCAGAGGAACTTGCAGAAATAGCAGGTATAGATGTAGAACAGTATGCATCAGAAATGTTTGCAACAGGAAGCAATTTGTCTTCAAAATTGCCAGAAGAAATATTCTACCAAGACTTTAAAAAATTTGATGTCGGGGAAAAAACATTCGGAGTGGGACAGATTACATCAATGATACATACAGAGCTTGATGCCATAAAGAAAAGACTTGTACCATATACAAAGAAAGTATTACAAGAACTTGATGTGTCAATGATTTTCTTTATGCTCACTGATATAATGCAGGAAAGTACAGAGCTTTTATATGCTGGAAATGGTGCTAGAGAGCTTGCAGAAGCTGCTTTCCACCAAAAAGGAGAAGAAGAAAGCATAATACTGAAGAATATTGTCTCACGTAAAAAACAAATTATTCCGGCGATGATGATTGAATTGCAGGAAGATGTATAAATATGTACATAAAAAGCATAAAACATATACAAAGAAATATATACACAATTGGAGGATTTTAAAGTGATAGAAAACATTATATTAGATATTGGTGATGTATTATTAGAGTACAGATGGCATGATATGCTTACAGACTATGGACTTACAGATGAAGAAGCGAATAAAGTAGCAGGACTTATGTTTAATGATATTCTATGGCATGAGCTTGACCTTGCAGTTATGTCACACGATGAAATAATTCATACATATATGGAAAAATATCCAGAACATTCAAAAACTTTACAGTGGTTTTTAACACATGGAGAATTTATGCATGTAAAGCGTGAAGATGTGTGGGAAAAAGTAGCTAAATTAAAAGAAAAGGGATATGGAATATATATTCTTTCCAACTATTCTGAAGACCTCTTTCAAAAACATACACATGATGCACCTTTTATCGGGCTTGCAGATGGTATGGTAGTTTCATATCAGATACATTTGACAAAACCTGATGAAAAGATTTACAGATATCTTTTGGATAAATATAATCTCAAAGCAGAAGAGTGCCTTTTCTTTGATGACAGAGAAGAAAATACAGAGGGTGCTAGGAAACTTGGCATAAATGCAGTTACAGTAACATCAAGAGAATTTCTTTTAAAAGAGCTGGATAAACTATTATAAATATATGCATACTAAAAATAAAATTAAGTGTGCAATTAACATAAAGGAGGTAAATATATGGAACTAGAAATCAAAACAGACAATTTTGAAGAAAGGGTAATTAAAAGCGACAAGCCTATTCTCGTGGACTTTTGGGCAGTGTGGTGTGGCCCATGTCAGATGCAGGGACCTGTAATTGCACAACTTGCTGATGAAGCCAAGGACTTTTATGTGGGCAAAGTAAATGTAGATGAAGAAACAGAATTGCAGATGAAATATGGCATTTCATCAATTCCATCACTACTTATTTTTAAAAACGGAGAGTGTGTTAAAACACTTGTAGGATTCCATACTAAAGAACAAATTTTACAGGAGATGGCAGAGTTTATTAAATAGATAGACACGAATATAGCGTATAATTAAAAAAATAAGGAAAAGCACGGACTTGCTAGGTGATGCATAGAATAAATGTAAAAGAATTCGAGGTGTCACCAGTGCAGTCTTTTCCCAAACCTTTGAGTGCAAAAGAAGAAAAAGAGTGCATTGTAAAGTGCAGGTCGGGAGACCACGAGGCAAGAGACTGTCTAATCGAAAGAAATCTTAGACTCGTAGCGTTTATTGCAAAAAAATATAACATAGGTGATAAAGATATGGATGACCTTATATCTATAGGTACTATAGGTTTAATCAAAGGAATTGACAGTTTTGACGAAACAAAGAATATACGGCTTGCTACATATGCTGCAAGGTGTATAGAAAATGAGCTCCTTATGATGATGCGCTCTGATAAAAAAGCATCAAGAGATGTATATTTATATGACTCTATTGGTTCAGACAGAGAGGGGAATGAGATAAATCTTATAGATATTATAGAATATGAGGACGAAGATGTAACTGAACGTATTACCATGCAAGATAATATTGCAAAACTTGATGGCATAATAGAAAAGACATTAAATGAAAGAGAAAAGGATATTATTGTAATGAGATATGGACTAGGAGGCAGTGAAGAGAAAACACAGAGGGAAATTGCAGCAAAATATGGAATATCGCGTTCATATGTATCAAGAATTGAAAAAAATGCATTAAGTAAACTTAGAAAATCATATGAAAGTATTAATAAATTTTATTAAGCTTGTGAAGTGCCAATAAATATGATATTATTTATTTTGTAGATAAAATAAATTGTGTTCTGTATGATGGAAAGGAGTATTGAGGCATTATACAATGTCTCATTAAAAAAACAATGACATATATTGAACAATATAAAGAGGGAAATAAATTTGTTGGAATATATCTTTGTAAAACAAAACAAATACTAAAAACAAAAGCAGGAAAAACATATTATTCACTTATACTTCAAGACAAGACTGGCGTAATAGATGCTAAAGTCTGGGACTTAAATAATGGCATAGAAGACTTTGAGAGCATGGATTTTATTATGGCAGATGGAATGGTAACATCGTTTATGGGAGCACGTCAGGTAAATATCAGCAGAATAAGAAAAGCACATGATGGTGAATATAATCCTGCTGATTACATACCTGCATCTAAATATAATCTAGAGGAGATGTATAATGAACTGAAGAAAATAATAAGTTCAATAAAACAGCCACATCTTAAAAAACTTGCAGAAATGTGTTATGTAGAGGATATAGAATTTGTACATAAATTTAAAATACACTCTGCCGCAAAATCAATACATCATGGATTTATTGGGGGATTATTACAACACACTCTTGCAGTAACAAAGATGTGTATTTTTATGGCTGATAATTATAGAATACTTGACAGAGATTTGCTTATAACAGCAGCGATATTCCACGATATTGGAAAAATAGATGAACTTTCAGAATTCCCAACTAATGATTACACTGATGATGGACAGTTGCTTGGTCATATATTTATGGGAGCAGAATTTATACGAAATAAAATAAAAGAAATACCAGATTTTCCAAAAGTACTTGCTTCAGAACTGTGTCATTGTATTCTTGCGCATCATGGCGAACTAGAATTTGGCTCTCCTAAAAGGCCTGCTATTGCAGAGGCTATGGCTCTTGCGTTTGCTGACAATGCAGATGCAAGGCTTGAAACAATGACAGAGGCTTATGAAAAGTCAGATCCCGCTATAGTGTGGCTTGGATATAATAAGATTGTGGATTCTAATATCAGACAGAGCAGCGGACTTGTCCAAAGACGTAAACAGCTTAAAGAATAAATTGTAGAATGGTGATAAACAGTGAAAAATATTATTGGCAATGCTAATAAAACAACAAAGTGTCAAACAACTGATAGTGACTTTGTCTGTAAAAAAAATGATGAATGTATACTGGAAATAGAAGACTTGGGAACAGAAGGAGAAGGCATAGGAAAAATTTGTGGTTATACTTTATTTGTAAAAGATGCATTGATAGGTGATAAAATACGAGTGAAGGTAATGAAAACCAAGAAAAACTATGGTTATGCAAAGTTATTAGAGATAATTAAACCATCTAATTGGCGTACAGAACCTAAATGTCCGATGGCAAGGCAGTGTGGTGGATGTCAGCTTCAGCATTGCAATTATGAAAAACAGCTTGAATGGAAAAGAAAAAAAGTAGAAAACTGCATAAATAGAATTGGTGGTTTAAAACATATAAAAGTTTCACCTGTTATTGGAATGAATTTTCCTTATTATTATAGAAATAAAGCACAGTTTCCTGTAGGAAATGATAAAAATGGCAATATTATAACTGGATTTTATGCAGGAAGAACACACAGCATAGTACCATTTACACAGTGTTGCATCCAGCATCCATATAATAGCGCTATATTGGATATAATAATTAGATATATGCAGGAAAATAAAATATCTGCATATAATGAGACAAGCCATAAAGGAATAGTGCGACATATAATAACAAGAATAGCACAAGTAACAGGAGAAATAATGGTCTGTCTTGTAATTAATGCAGACAAACTACCAAAGTCTGAAAAGCTTGTACAAATGCTTCTGGGGTGTAATAGCAAAGAGTTAGATATTAAAAGCATTTGTATAAATATTAACAAAGAAAAAACCAATGTAATTTTGGGAAACATGACTGAAGTGGTCTATGGCTCACATTACATTACAGATTATATTGGGCAGATTAAATATCATATTTCACTGTCATCGTTTTATCAGGTCAATCATGAACAGACAGAAAAGCTTTATGAAAAAGTATTAGAGCTTGCAGATTTAAAAGGTAAGGAAACCGTATGGGATTTGTATTGTGGGATAGGCACGATATCGCTTTTTCTGGCACAAAAGGCTGAAAAGGTATATGGTGTGGAAATTGTTGCACAAGCTATAGAAGATGCACAAGAAAACGCTGTTCTTAATAATGTAAGTAACGTAGAATTTTTTGTTGGTGCTGCTGAAGAGGTAGTGCCATTACAATATGAAAAAAGTGGCAGAAAGCTAAAGGCTGATGTAGTTACACTTGACCCTCCTAGAAAAGGCTGTGATGAAAAACTGCTTAATACAGTTGTAAATATGCAACCTAAAAAAATTGTGTATGTGAGCTGCGACCCAGCTACACTTGCTAGGGATTTAAAATATTTGTGCCAAAAAAATTATAATGTGGAAAAGATACAACCATATGATATGTTTGGTCAGAGTTATCATATTGAGAACGTAGTCTTGTTGACTAAGATGCACAAGTAAAAGTGTGAAAAATGGCTTTAAATAAGGTGTTTTATCATTTTTATGACTCAAGAAATCAAGCATAAAAATAGTCCTAAGACTCACATAAAATTTGAGATTTTTAAGGGTTGAATGTGTTATATCAATATCAAGAAAAGAGATATAAGAGAGTTAAAAAGGCTTAAAATAAAGGTATTTTAGAGAAATGGTCACGTTTTGAACGTGACTTTTGCAATTGAACAGTAAGGGAATGGGTATGTCCAATTTGTGGAGCAAAACATGATAGAGATGTTAATGCTGCAAAGAATATTTTAGCAGAAGGATTACGACAAATAGCATAAGAAAAATAATAGATAGGGCAGGGACTGCCCAAATTAACGCCTGTGGAGATAGTAGGTTACGAGGTCTGCGAAGCAGAAAGCCCATTGGCTTTAGACAATGGGTAGTTCACGTACGCGAAATACCCAAATCCATAAAGTTTGACATAGAAGATGAAAGAATATTTATAGCATTGAAGATGATAGGGACAGTTTAATAAAATATTATCAAAAATTTAATGTGTAAAATGGTTATTAATAATCTAACAAATATTTGGCATATCCTCAATTTTTAAAATAGAAAATGAATTAGTATTCCCTAAAAAAATAGATAAAAATATTGCTATTTTATGTTTTTTATATTTATAAAACAAATTTTCATTGATTAGTTTGTGATGTAATGATATAATTGTGCCATGTTGCACTGAAATACTATATAAAGTTAAAGGGGAATGATTATGAAGAAAATATTTACCAGAAGCCTTTGCATTTGCATGGCGGTTGCATTGTTAATTAATATTGCTGTAGTGGCATTTATACAGATGTTGGTATCTGAACAAAACCATACTGCAGACAGCTATGAAAATCTTGAATCTGTAAAAGAAAAACTTGCAGAGAATAATGCATCTATTGAAAAATTAACTGAGACACTAGGACAGAACAATCTTGCCAAAACTCGTGCTTTTGCAGATATGCTTGCTATGGACAGCAGTATATTAGAAAATCCCCAGAAACTAAAAGAAATAGAAGAACGGCTTATGGTAAATGAATTGCATGTAATAGATGAAAATGGTATTATCACACATAGTACTATTAAAGATTATATAGGATTTGATATGAAAAGTGGTGAGCAGTCTGCGGCATTTATGCCTATTGTAAAAGATAAGTCTCTGGAAATTGTCCAGCAGCCAGAGATGAATGCTGCTGCAGGAATTGTAACACAATATATTGGAGTAGCAAGAAAAGATGCACCAGGACTTGTTCAGGTAGGCATACGTCCAGAGGTGCTTGAAGATATGCTTGAAGGAACACAGATTAATGTTGTATTAAAAGGAATTGATTTTGGAGAGACAGGGTATGTCTATGCTGTAGATATTTCTACAGGTGAAATTTTAGCTCACCCAGATGAAAATTTAATTGGTATTTCAGCACAAGAAGTAGGCATTCCTCTAAAGGAGGGGAAAGGTTCTGCTAAATTTAATGGAATAAAAGGAAAGTATGTTTCACAAGAATATGATGGAATGTATATAGGTACATATGTGCCAGTGAAAGAATATTATATAGACGAGTTTAATCAGACAATAGTTATAGCTTTAAGCAGTTTCATTATATTTTCAGTATTGTTGTATTTTATTAACAGATTGCTTGACCAAAAAATTGTCAAAGGCATACATAATATTAATGCATCTGTAAAGAAAATATCTGAAGGTGATTTTGGAATATCTGTGGATGAAAATGGCACACCTGAGTTTTCAATGCTTGGCAAAAGTGTAAATAAAATGGTAGAATCTATCTGTCAGAGTATTAGTGAGAATGAATCTTTAATTACCAAACAGAAAGAAGATATGGAAAATAATCTGCATTTAATTGAAAATATAAAAATGGTCTGTGCAAATTTAGATGGTGTGTCACAAGAAACACTGTCCACAGCAGATGCTATACAGAATGGTACAAATGAGCAAGAACAGGCTGTTAGCAGTCTGGGACAGGTTATGGATAATTTGGTACAGGAGCTTAATAAAAGTGCAGAAGGTTCTAAAGATGCGGCGACAGCGGCAATGTTAGCAGCTCAAAAAATTGAGGCAACAAGCTTGCAGATGAAGACGCTTGAAGATGCGATTGATAATATCAGTGCTATGTCTGCCGAAATAGGTGAAATTATAGGTGAAATTAACTCTATTGCACAACAGACTAATATGCTTTCGCTTAATGCGTCAATCGAAGCAGCAAGGGTTGGTGAGTCAGGCAAGGGGTTTGCAGTGGTTGCAACACAAGTAGGCGCACTTGCAACAAGAAGTGCACAAGCTGCGAAACAAACAAGCCAGTTAATTACTAATTCTATAAATGCAGTAGAAGAGGGAAGGTTGCTGACGAAAAAAACGACAGAAGAATTTGCTGCTGTTGTGACAGAAATTGAGGAGGCAAGTCGCAGCGTAAAAGAAATTACCAGTATGGTGAGACATAATGTAGATACAGTTAGTCAAGCGGTAGAGAGACTGGATGTGATTGCGGATGTAGTTGGTAAGAATATTGAAATTTCTCGAGACAGCAAAGCAGCTTCTGAACATATGGCAAATGAAGCTGGAAAGCTTTTAGAACTGGTGGAATAAATATATTTTTTATTTAGGAGAAAAGAAAAATGGAGCTGTCAAAATATTTTAAGAGCATTGTTGAACAGGATAGATGTGCAGTTGTTATATGTAATCTGGAACATGAAATTATCTATATGAATCCTGCTGCTATATCAAGATATGCAAAAAGTGGCGGTGTAGGTCTCGTTGGAACAAGCCTTCTAAACTGCCATAGTGAAGAATCTAATAGAAAGATAAAAAAGATAGTTTCGTGGTTTAAGGAAAGTTCAGACAATAACATAATATATACCTTCCATAATGAGAAAGAAAATAAAGATGTATATATGGTTGCACTTAGGGATGAAATGGGAACACTAATTGGATATTATGAAAAACATGAATATAGAAATGTTGAAGAAAATAAAGTTATAAATTTGCTTGATAAACCAATTGACAAATAAAACAATATTTGTTAGAATAAATTAATCTTAATGAGAGAGGTGAGAAAATGAGGATATAATTTACTTTTGATTGCATAGATGTTTTTTACCATGCTGCCAAAAGTGGATTATGTTCTCATAACCTCTCTTTTTGTGTGCAGAAATACGGTGAAAAACACACAAAAGGAGGGAATAGATATGGCACAAATTAACGTAAGTAATCTTACCTTTTCTTATGAAGGAAGTTTTGACAATATCTTTGAAAATGTATCTTTTTCTATTGATACAGACTGGAAGCTTGGTTTTATAGGACGTAACGGAAAAGGCAAAACAACGTTTTTAAATCTCTTGCTGGGAAAATATCAGTACAAAGGGTCTGTGACAACTCAAACAGTGTTTGATTATTTTCCATATCATATTACAGAAGCATGGATGCATCTGCCAGCGGCAGAATTTATAGATGAAATTAAAACTCAATGTGAACTGTGGCATGTGATATGTGAATTAGAGCAGTTATGTGAAAGTACAGAAATTTTATATAGACCTTTTAATACACTAAGCCTTGGGGAACGCACTAAAATTTTACTGGCTGTTTTATTTTCTGGGGAAAATGACTTCTTATTAATTGATGAACCAACTAATCACCTAGATCAAAAATCCAGAGATAATATTAAGGAATATTTATTTTTAAAGAAAGGTTTTATTCTTGTATCACATGATAGGGACTTATTGGATGCATGCATAGACCATGTTCTTGTATTAAATAGAAAAACAGTTGAAGTACAGAGTGGAAATTTTTCAAGTTGGTGGGAAAATAAAAAACGTAAAGACCAGTTTGCAGCGGCAGAGAATGAAAAACATCTAAAGGAAATAAACAAACTAAAGCAGGCAGCAGCACAGTCTTTAAGATGGGCTGATAAAAATGAAAGTACAAAAATTGGGTTTGACCCTTTAAAAGAACCAGATAGATGTACAGGTACAAGAGCTTATATTGGTGCAAAGACCAAAAAAATGCAGAGTCGTGTAAAACAGATGGAAAAGCGTATTGACAGAGAAATTAAAGAAAAGGAAGGACTTTTGGCAGATTTAGAAAAGTCTATAGATTTAAAAATTATGCCACTTGTACACCACAAAAAAACACTTGTGCATATAAAAGATTATTCTGTGCAGTATACAGAGGCACAAGAACCGGTTTTGACAAATATTACTTTTGATATAGAAAGAGGCGAAAGGATAGCTTTGCATGGAGCAAATGGCTGTGGAAAATCAACGCTGATAAAAATGCTTTTGCAAAAATCAAGTTTTACAAATATCTATATGCCGGTTATCGAATCTGGAATCTTTGAGACCTCTTCAGGGCTTGTAGTTTCGTATATAAGTCAAGATACATCAATGCTTAAAGGCAGTATTTTAGAATTTTGTATAAAACAAAACTTAGATAAAAGTTTATTTTTTTCAATACTTAGACAGCTTGGTGTGGAACGAGAACAATTTTCTAAAAATATAGATGACTATTCAGAAGGACAGAAAAAGAAACTTTTGATTGCCGCAAGCCTGCTGACATCAGCACATTTGTATGTATGGGATGAACCTCTAAATTATATTGATGTATTTTCCAGAATACAAATTGAGAAATTAATACTTGAGTACCAGCCAACGCTATTATTTGTAGAACACGATAAAAAATTTCGTGAAAAAATAGCAACACAAATAGTTGAACTATAATCAGAATCTTGTGGGTGTGAAAATAAAGTTTCTGCATAATCATAAAAAGGTTTTTTACTTTTATATTTATGTATAAAAAAGAAAGGTGTAGGTATGAAAAATTATTCGGAAGATACAAGCAGGCAATATCATATACAGACAGCAAAAGGGGAGACAGGACGTTATGTTATTATGCCAGGAGACCCAAAAAGATGTGCAAAAATTGCACAGTATCTTGATAGTCCAATACAAATTGCTGACAACCGAGAATATATAACATATACTGGAACTCTTGATGGTATAAAGGTTAGTGTAACCTCCACTGGTATTGGAGGACCTTCAGCAGCTATTGCAATGGAAGAATTGTATAGGTGTGGTTCTGACACATTTATTCGCATTGGCACTTGTGGTGGTATGCAGTCAGAAGTAAAAAGTGGTGATATTGTAGTTGCTACAGGAGCAGTACGCATGGAGGGAACAAGCAAAGAGTATGCACCAATAGAATTTCCAGCAGTACCTGCTCTTTCTGTAACAAACGCACTTGTTCTTGCAGCAAAGAAAAAAGGATTTTCATTCCATACAGGTGTGGTACAGAGTAAAGATGCATTTTATGGACAACATGAGCCAGAAACAAAGCCTGTAAGTTATGAACTTATAAATAAATGGGAAGCGTGGAAGAGGCTTGGTTGTCTAGCTTCGGAAATGGAATCTGCTGCACTGTTTATTACTGCAAGTTATCTACATGTAAGAGCAGGTGCGTGTTTTCTTGTAATTGCAAATCAAGAGAGAGAAAAGCTTGGTCTTGAAAATCCAGTTGTGCATAATACAGATATGGCTGTACAGGTAGCTGTTGAAGCTGTTCGTACTTTGATTTATGAAGACCAAAAACGAAATAGTTAAACGGAGAAGTTGTATGAATAAGGAATTGATAGAAGAAATGATAAGGTTTGCAATAGCACAACTTAAGTTTTCATATGCACCATATTCAAGTTTTAAAGTTGGAGCAGCACTTTTAACGCAAAATGGAAAGATTTATACAGGGTGCAATATAGAAAATGCGGCATACACTCCATCAAATTGTGCAGAACGTACTGCTTTTTTTAAAGCAGTCAGCGAAGGAATAAGGGCATTTAAGGCGATATGTATTGTAGGTGGAAAAGATGGGGTATTGACAGAATACACAGCTCCTTGTGGTGTATGCAGACAAGTTATGATGGAATTTTGTGACCCTGTTACATTCAAGATTATACTTGCAACTAGTATAGAACAGTATAAAATATATACATTAAATGAAATTTTGCCGCTCGGATTTGGGCCGGCTAATCTTTCATATATGGAAGAGATGATAAAAGATGGAACAGACAGATAAACAGATAAAAAAAGATAATCCTTTAGGTGTATTGTCAGTAGACAGGCTTCTTATAAAATTTGCGGTGCCAAGTATTGTAGCGATGCTTGTGAGTGCACTTTATAATATTGTTGACCAGTTTTTTATAGGAAGAAGTGTAGGAAACCTTGGCAATGCTGCTACAAATATAGCTTTTCCGCTATCGATTACTTGCCTTGCAATCGCACTTTTATTTGGCATAGGTGGGGCTTCTGCTTTTAATCTTTCGATAGGAGCAGGTGATGAAAAAAACGCTGCACACTATATAGGTAACTCTTCAGTTATACTTTTTTTGCTTGGAATTGTGTTATGTACATTTACACAGATATTTATGAGACCATTGCTTAGGTTTTTTGGCTCTCCTTCTGATGTAATGGATTATGCAGTAACTTATACAAGAATTACATCTATAGGATTTCCTTTTCTTATATTTACTACAGGCGGAGGTCATCTTATAAGAGCCGATGGAAGTCCCTCTATGACAATGGTCTGTAATATGACAGGTGCAGTTATTAATACAATTCTTGATGCAATATTTGTATTTGGATTTAAGATGGGTATGGCAGGAGCTGCACTTGCAACAATAATTGGACAGATAATTTCAGCAATCATAGTTTTTGTATATCTTACACACTATAAGACTGTAAAGTTAGAACGAGTACATTTAAAAATAAAATGGAAATATATATCAAGAATTGTTTCACTGGGAGCTTCTCCATTTAGCAATCAAATAGCGATGATGATAGTCCAGATTGTATTAAACAAATCTTTAAAATATTATGGCTCATTGTCAGTATATGGTGAAGCTATTCCGATAGCTTGTGTGGGGATAATAACGAAAGTGAATCAAGTATTCTTTTCATTTTTAATCGGGATTTCACAAGGTTTACAGCCAATTGCAAGCTTTAACTATGGAGCAAAAAAATATAACAGAGTTAAAAAGGTATATTTAAGGGCTATATGCTATGGTGCAATTTTATCTGTAATAGCATTTTTTATGTTCCAGATATTCCCAAGAAATATAATAGCAGTATTTGGCGATGGAAGTGAAGAATATTTTAATTTTGCTATTAATTATTTTAAGATATTTTTATTCTTTACTTTTTTAAACTTTATGCAGCCAATTACATCAAACTTTTTTACAGCAATAGGAAAACCAAAACAAGGTGTTTTCCTTTCACTTACAAGGCAGATAATATTTTTACTTCCGCTACTTTTACTTTTACCATTTATTATGGGCATTGATGGGATTATGTATGCAGGACCTATAGCCGATTGCATGGCTGGAATGGTTTGTATGATAATGGTGGTTAAAGAGTTAAAAGATCCAAAATACTAGGCACATTTTATGCTAAAGCATTATTACACGAATTAAATTATATGCTATTTGATTTAGAATAACTTAAGAGTATTGTATTTTGTGTAGACCTAAAAATATTATTAGAAGACTTTAGTTATTCATCTGTAGAATAGATAAAAATTTACAAAATTTATAAAAAATTTATTATTTTTTGCAAGGATTTTGTAAGCTGAGTCGTGTTATATTATAGAAGCAATAGATTCTATAATGTTTAATAACAGAAGGAGGAATTTTTATATGAAACTATTTAAAAATTGGAAAAAGGCCGCAGTAGTAATGCTGACAGGAGTTATGCTTACAAGTGCTCCAATGCCTGCAATGGCACATGGTCATCATGGCGGTGGTCACTGTGGTAGTGGCTACAGTTATACAGGAACTTATTGTGCTTATCATTGTACAACACACAGAAGTGCAAAAAGCTGCCAATACTATTGTACAAAGCACCATAAGACACATAAAAATGGAAGATGCCATTAAAGCAAATACAATGATAATGGAGCTTCATAACTTCAGACATGGCATGTAGGATAAAAATATTTTATCCTGACATGCCATTCTTGTGCATAGGAGGTGGTATATGTGCGGAGTGAAGCAGAAGTAAACCATGCAGTGGAAAAATATGCAGATATGATACAACATATTTGTTTTTATCATTTAAAGAATCGGGCAGATGCAGAAGATGTTTTTCAAAATGTATTTTTAAAATATATGCTGCATGATACGCCTTTCAATGATGATGAACATGAAAAAGCGTGGCTGCTTCGTGTAACTATTAATTCCTGCAAAGACTACCTAAATGATTTTTTCCGGCGTAATAAAATACCACTCGAAGCACTGGATGAAATAGAAGCAGAAGTTCCAGAGGAACACAGGGAAGTCTTAGAGGCAGTGCTTTCCCTTCCAGTTAAATATAAAGATGTAATTTACTTACATTATTATGAAGGATATAAAACATCTGAAATAGGAAAAATACTTGGCAAGAAAGAGAATACCGTTTATTCCCTGCTATCTAGGGGAAGAAAAATGTTAAAAGAAAAACTGGGAGGTGAAGAAATTGACGGATAAAATACATAATGCATTTGATAATGTTAAGGCAGATGTTACATTGAAAGAATCAACAAAGCAATTTGTGTTGGCAAAGCGCAGACATAAAATGGCTTTGGTCCGTTATCTCGCATTCCAGAAAACATTTGCTATAGCAATCTGTATAGCACTAATTTGTATAGTAGGAATAGGTGGATACTCATGGATACAAGCACCAGTTTCTTATATAAGTATTGATGTCAATCCATCTATTGAGCTCGCACTTAACCGTTTTGACAGGGTGATATCTGCAACAGCATATAACCAAGAAGGAAAAAGTATTCTAAAAAACTTGTCGTTAAATGGAAAAATATATACAGTAGCAATTGATGAAATTGTAGAAAACCAGACTATGAATACATATCTTACGGAAGAATCTGAGATTATCTTTACAATAGCAACAAATCATAACCATGAAAGTGATATCAATACAGGAGTACAAAGATGTTGTGGGCATAAAGGACACAATAGACAGAGCATAAGTGTAGACACTAGCATTGTCGAGGAAGCTCATAACAATGGACTTTCACTAGGAAAGTATTATGCTTATTTGCAATTAGTACAGTATGATGACACAATAACTATTGATGAATTTAAAGAACTTAGTATGTCAGAAATATATGCTTTAACTTGTGGGCATGAACATAATAACAATGAAAATAATACAAATGATGACTGCTGTGGATCTGAACATAGTGGATGTCATCATATGAATTAAAATGTAAAATAATATAGAAAACCGTAAGAT
>CANOID010000038.1 GCA_947565985.1 uncultured Lachnoclostridium sp. | reverse complement strand
GTGTGATATTTCCATCATCTATTTCTTTACATACTTGTCCAACTGACTTATCCCATGCTTTATCGTGGTTTAACAGTGTTGTACAACATACAATATGTGCCTTTGGATATTGTCTACGAATTTTTTTCAAAAATGCTTTATAATGTTTTCGCCATACCACGGCTTTTTGACAGTTGTAGTTTTCTTTCATATAATCTTCTGGATTACTGTCATTTTGTCCGATTGCAACTATTACAATGTGTGGTGTATATTCTGTAAAATTCCATTGTGTTGCTTTGCTAAGTTCTGGATTATAATGCACTTTATCCCATATACTTTCCATACCAATAAAAACAGGGTCACAGAACCACCCTGTTCCATCCATTAGCGCAATGCCTCCTTGGGCAATATTGTGAATCTGTGCATTAAGTTTGCGTGCTGTCATCCATGCATATGAATACCAGCTATTTGAATACTCTCCATTGTGGTCAGGGTCTTCTTGTCCTGTATATTCAGTTGCTTCTGACACTTCTCCTGCCGAAACTGAATCTCCATAAACTTCTATTTTACGTACTGGTTTTTTCTTCATTTCTAGAACCCTGCCGCAATCAGCAATTTCAAATCCACAAAATGACACTTCATGGCAAGAATCCTGCCGTTTAAACAACAAGACTTCGTGTTCTTCTTTTCCAATATTTTTTACTGGAATTTCTAAAGTTACCTCCCCTTTATCTGGCAGAAGCAATGCCGTTTGTTCTCCATCCAGAATACACCCAAGATAATTATCCCAATATACTTTACGATTTTTTACATATACTTTAAGTATATTCCCTGTAAAACACATTCCTACAGAAGTACATGGAAAAACAAAAACAGGTGCTTTTGAATTAGAAAAATCAATTCTTCCACTGTATTGCAGTTTATTATTGTCAGGCTGTATTATCATATTTTTTATCTTTAACTCCAATCTTTAAAATTCAGTTTTACATCTATCAATAATTTTTGTATTTAATAGTGCAGTTGCAGCAAAGCCTATAGAAAAATATATTGGTGCTACAAGTGATATAAAATATTCCCCAAGAATAAAACACACTATAGGTATTAGATTTAGTAATACCATAAGTAAAGTATATGGCAAATTTACAGTGGCAAGAAACATACATCTTCTGATTGCTTCTTTTATACCCATATCTTTAAATACCGCTGTTGGAAACAACCAGCAGTTTATTAGAATCCATAAAAACATAAGACACCCTGCTGCCATTCCAGTTATATGCCAAAGGGCAATATCTGCTGCCCTTGTTATAAACATAAGGTCAAATACTAAAATTGCACCTGATATAAAACACAACAGCCATATAGGAATACTTTTCTTTATAGAAGATAAAAATGAATCCTTAAAAGTTCTAAATGCAGAAATATAAGTATCTTCTCCCATTTGCCGAAATGTTTCATACATTGCACAAACTGAAGCTCCCATAGTAATAATAGGTGCTGAACATATAAGAAATAAAATATTTACAATTATCACATCACCCACTTTTCCCATAAATTCAAAAAATGGATTATCAATGCTTAATTTCTTCATAAAAACACCTCTTTCTATTTATTCAGCAAAAACAAATTCAATAAACTTTCGACACTGTTCTATATGGAGATTGTCATTCCCTAAAAATACAAGGATTGCAGGGTTTTTAATATCAATTATAAAATCTTTTGCAAGTTTTGTCTTTTCTATATAAACGCCTGTATATTTTCCGTTGTGCATATACAGGCTTTCTTTTCTTTCTTCAATATCCTCTGATAATATATGGGGATAGATTTTCTCTAAGTCAGTAAATATACCATTCTGCTTTATACAGTAGTTATAAAGACTTTCTGGTATTACAGCGGCATCTACAAAGCCTGATGACCATCCTAAGAAAAATTTTTCAAAAGAGCTTTCATTAACACCTTCAAGCTCTATATCATCATAAGAAAAAAGATAGTCAGAGTCAACTGAAAGCTTCCTACTTTTTATACCTGAACTTTTTGCAAACTGTTTTAAAAGTTTTTCATCCCTTTCATAGTCAATCTGTTGATTTACTATTGCAAGAGTAAATAACTTTTTCTGTTTTCCCCATGCCAGATGATAAACTGCTATTGATATAACTACTAATACAATGGTCGCTATCAAAATATGATACCAGTAATAGGCAGCTATATACTCTATAGTTTCTTTTCTATTCATATTTTTTGTTTTAACTCTGATATCTTTAATCCATTTTTTTAACATAATATATTCTGCTCCTAAGTTTGTAAATTGCCATCTCAAGAAGCAGAATTTTATACAATATTACTGCTCTTTAGATAATAATTCCATATTTTTATCAATTAATTCACAGCGCTGTTTTACACAGTCTGGTGAACGTCTTGCGTCCTTAGGAGTATTAAACAAGTAATCTTCAAGTTTGTCAATAGTTGTTGTTGCAACATGCATTCTTGTATCACATGATGCATAGTAAATATATACATCACCGTTTTCCCTAGCTATTGCACCATTGGTAAATACAACATTGGATACATCTCCTACCCTTTCTTTGCCCAGAGGTACAAGAAATACACCTGAAGGTTCTGCTACTAGCTTTGACGGGTCATTTAAATCTGTTCCAAATACATAAAGCACATACCTAAGCCCTGCTGCGGTGTTGCGTACACCATGGGCAATATTTATCCAGCACTTCTTGCCTTTTATTGGAACTGCACCAGCACCATTTTTAGATTCTGTAATTGTATGGTATACTCTTTGGCTTGTAATAATCTCCTCATCAATTACAGCGTGTTCAATATTATCACATAATCCAAAGCCAATACCTCCACCGCTTCCAGTTTCAATAAAACCATCCATTGGGCGAGTAAAGAACGCATATTTGCCATTTACAAATTCAGGGTGCAAAAGCACATTTCTCTGCTGTGGTGAGTTAAGTGTTTTTAAATTATCAAGTCTTTCCCATGTTTTAAGGTCCTTTGTTCTTACAATCCCAGCCTCGGCAACCGCAGCGGAAAGGTCATTATTTTCTTTGTCCTTACTTTCTGAGCAAAACACTCCATAGATATAGCCATCCTCATGCTTTGTGAGACGCATATCATATACATTAGTTTCGTCAGGACAAGTATCAGGTAACACTACAGGATAATCCCAAAACTTAAAACCATCTATTCCCGATTCACTCTCGGCAACTGCAAAGAAAGACTTGCGGTCATTGCCTTCAACCCTTGCAACAAGATAATACTTGTTATTTAAGAAGATTGCACCCGAATTCATTACTGCGTTAATGCCAAGTCTTTCCATAAAATATGGATTTGTTTCTGCATTAAGGTCATACTTCCAATGTACTGGTGCATGCTCTCTTGTAAGTACAGGATATTCATATCTGTCAATTATCCCATTATAAAAGTTGCTTTTTTGATTTTTCCTTGCAATCAGCTTGTCATACTTATCCTTTTCTATATAATAACTCTTATGAATCACTGTTTCATCCTCCTGATTACTTCTATACACATACGACCATTGTGATATGGACATTTCCATGGTTCTACTATAGGCTTTTGTACAGGACTTCCATCTTCATTAACAGACCAGAACCATTCTGAGCCATCTCTTTTATCAATGAAATATTTTTTAATATATTCCCAGATTTGTGCTGCTGCCTCAAAATACTTTGTTTCTTCTGGAGACTTTTGCCCTTCATTTATAAAGCCAACAATACTTTCCGCCTGTACCCACCAAACCCTTATAACATCATCAACACCATTTTCAGCTTCTGTTAAAACAGAATCCTTTACAAATGCATTATTATAAATATTTTGTGCTAACACTTTTGTAATAGGTGCAAGCATTTTGCTGTACTTTTCATCACCAAGTACAAAGAGCCCTCTGTCTATAAGCCATGCCGTTTCAATATCATGTCCATATGAGTACAAGTCTATAAGTGTGTTGTAATCCTTATCAAAGAACACTTCTTGCCTTCCAATGCTTTCATTAAATACTTTATCTTTAAAAACATCAAGTATAAAACGCAGCCTTTCTGCCACCCTTTCATCATGCCCAACTCTGTACAATTCTGTATAAGCTTCAAATACATGCAAAAGCGTGTTCATTGTTTTATCCGCCATTACACCATTTTCAGAAAGCTTATCATTGCCAGCTAGTTCAAATGTTCTAGTAAACGCTTCAAGATACCCTTTATCATCCGTACACTTTTCTTCTATAAGACTAAAAAGTTCATACGCAGTTTTCAATGCATTGTCATCCTTTACTGCGTCATAATATGATGAAAGTGCATAAATTGCAAATGCTTGATTATAAGTGTGTTTTATATCATCTTTTATTTCTCCAGCATATGTAACAGACCAGAATACGCCACCATACTCTTTGTCCATGCAGTATTCCATCATAAATTTATAAGCATACTCTGCAGCATCTTTAAGATGTTCTTCTTGCAAAAGCATATATGCATTTGAAAAGAACCATAGAATCCTGCTATTTAATATACATCCCTTTTCATACTGTGCATCAATATTAAGGTCATATCCTTTATAGCCATAATAGCCACCATATTCACTGTCTTTAAGACTTTCCCAAAAAGGAATCAATCTTTCTTTAAGATGTTTTTCTATCTCATCTACAAATGCATACATAACTTTTACCTTTTTCCAATCTCTGTATCAGATTCTCTGGCTACATTATTATTCTTAATATAAGTCACAATATCTTCTACAGTAGTAAATGCAAGACCTACATATGTGTCAGCAGCACCATAGTAAATTGCAATCCTGCCACTCTCTGAATCATGTATTGTTGCACATGGAAAAGTTACGTTAGGAACAAAACCTCGCTCCTCATACCACTCCTGTGGTGTCAGTATAAAATTTTCACAGCGGTATTTTACAATTGATGGATTGTCTATATCAAGTATTGCACCACCTATGCTGTACACATAGCCATTGCAAGTACCAGTAACACCATGATAGAAAAGAAGCCAGCCCTCAGTTGTTTCAATAGGTGCTGCACCTCCGCCAATCTTTACTGCTTCCCACCATTCACTGCTCTTGCCCATTACATGGCGATGTTTGCCCCAGTAAACCATATCAGGGCTTTCAGAGATAAATATATCACCAAATGGCGTATGCCCGCTATCACTTGGACGTGAAAGCATCATAAATTTGCCATTTATTTTTCTTGGGAATAAAACTGCATTTCTGTTAAATGGAAGGAATGGATTTTCAATCCTTACAAATGTTTTAAAGTCCTGCGTCTTTGCCATTCCTATAGATGCACCATAGAAGTCTTGGCACCAGATAATATAGTATGTGTCCTCAATTTTTACAAGTCGTGGATCATATGCATATACAGGCATAAATGGATTTTTATCCTCATCCACAAACTGTATCTTTTCTTCGTCGAATTCCCAATGTATTGCATCCTTGCTTCTTCCAAGATATATAAATGGTATGCCATTAGTCTGCTCTGCACGAAAAACTCCTATAAAGCCATCACCATAAGGTATAACTGCACTGTTAAAGATACGTGCAACTTCTTTTATTGGGTTTCTTCCTATAATTGGGTTTTCATCATAACGCCATACAGGGGCACCACTCATATTTGCTGGCGGTTCCTGCCAAGGAACATTTGGCACTGCTGACCCAATAATTTTAATATCACTCATCAATTTCACCATATGGCACAATACAACTATAGCATTGTGCCATTCCTTTCTACTTAAATTAATAAATATTTATAACCCCCATAACAATAATTAACCTTTAACAGCACCTGAAGCCATACCACTGTATACTTGCTTCTGGAATACAAGAAAGAAGATAAGAATCGGTATAATTGTTATAATAACGCCTGAACAGATATAGTTGTACTGGTTTCCATAAGGTCCTGTAAATGTATACAGTGCTGTAGAAATAGTTTTTAACTCTGGCATTGTAAGGTAAAGATTTGATGCATAATACTCATTGTAAACACTTACACCCTTTAACACAAGTGATGTAATAATCGCTGGTTTTAAAAGCGGGAATAAAATCTTAAAGAATACGCCAAAATATGTACATCCATCCATAATCGCTGACTCATCAAGTGAAATCGGAAGGTTTTCAAAAAACTGTAAGAATATGTAAATTGATATTATGTCTGTTCCTGAAAGCACAATTATATATCCATACAAATGGTTTATAAAACCAAGTTGATACATAATCTGATAGATTGTTACCTGCATTGCGATTCCCGGCAGAAGTGAAGCAAAAAGGAAAAGGCTGTTTATTAAACCACTTCCCGGAAATTTAAAGCGGTTAAGTACATATGCAAGCATAGAGCCTGTCAATACCGAAACTGTTAATACCACTACAAGTACAATGCCAGTATTTAAGAAGCATCTAAGCATATTAGCCTGTTTAATTGCGATTGCAAAGTTTTCAAAATTGAAAAAATTTGATGGCAAAGACAGAACCGAAGTTGCCTGATATTCTTCATTTGTTTTAAATGCGGTAAATACACAGACTACTACAGGTATAATTGAAATAAGTGATGCTATTATAAGGGAAATATATTTAAAGATACTGAATATAATCGAACCTACACTTTTTTTGTCATTAATTTCACTCATAATTATGCCCCTCCTTTCTTTGCTGCCTTTTGTGCCTGTTTTTTAGCCTTTACTGCTGCCTTGGATTCATCCTCTGAACCATCATTTAATGCATACTTAAAGAATACATTTTGTGCTACTGTACATATTATAATAATTACAAGAAGAACTACAGCCATTGCACAGGCAAGACCTACTCTCTGGTTTTCATGAGCAATTCTATTCATAATTACGAAATACGTACCTGTACCCATCTGACCATTTGTTATAACATATGGCGGCTCGAAGGCACTTAATGAGCCACTTATAGAAAGCACAAGGTTAAGAACTATAATGGATTTTATACTTGGCATGATAATATAGCGGAATTGATGCCATTTATTAGCTCCATCAAGTGAAGCTGCTTCATAGAGGTCTGTATCTACTGACATCATAGCACCAAGAAAAAGTACCATGTTCTGTCCTGTATACCTCCATACAGAAGTTGCTGCAAGTGAAAAGTTATTAATTTTCTGATCCTGCAGCCACAGTGGAATATTTTCTGGAGCCATTCCAAATAACTGTAGAAGCGTATCAAGAACATATCCTCTTGCATAAAAGAACTTAAATATAAAACCTACTGCAATACCACAAATCAGGTAAGGGAAGAACATTGCTGCCTTAAAAATGGATTCTCCTTTTACTTTAAATACCATCATTGTTGCAAAAAATAATGCAAGAGCAAGTTGTAAAATAGCACCACCCATATAGTAAACACTTACAAATAGCGAACCAAACATATCTGGACGCTTAAATACATCAATATAATTCTGGATGCCGACAAAAGTTTTTGTGCCTATGTATTTCATATCATAAAAGCTAAACTGCACCATTTTAATAAATGGTATATATGTAAATACAAGCAGCAAAAGCAGTGGAATAAACATAAATGTTACTATAATAATGTACCTCTGCGCCTTTCTGGTCTGAAGCTTTTGAGCAAAAGTCTTTTGTCCTGCATTAGTCACGGAACCACCCATAATTTCCTCCTTTCACAGTTAAACCTCTATCTACTCATTTAGTTGCTGAAAAAACGTTAAACCTTCACTTTTTATATGGACAGGTCTGGCTGGCAAACCTGCCCATACATCCATACGCTGTGTAAAGAATATTATATCTGTAAATAGAATAGCTATTTAATTGATTACTTAACCTGTAATCTCTACACCATTTGACTCTTGTGCACTTGTCCACTTCTGATTCCATTCAGCCATAAGGTCATCAAGGGATTTATTACCATAAAGTGCAGCTTCAAGAACTTCACCTACAGGATAGTCACCACTTAAAACTTCAGCAGTATTGCGGATATCATCATATAAACTTTCTTCGCCTTCAGCAGCAGCATTGTCCTCGATAAGCTCAGTATCTTTGAATTCAGAAAGAGAATCTGGAAGATCTTTGCCCTTAAGTGCAGGTATACTTCCTTCGTCATCATAGATTGGTGATTCTTCTAAAAGCCATTTTACATATATCATTGCTGCTATCTGGTTGTCAGCAGTTGCTTTATTATTAATCGCATATGCATACTGTCCACCTGCGGCTGCTGCCTGTACACCTTTTACAGTAATAGGGAATGGCATATAACCAATATCGTCTGGATTATCTCCAGCCTCTCTAAACTGATTTACACACCATGAACCAAGTACCATTGTTGCAATTTCACCATTGTTGATTTTAGACTTTGATGACTCCCAGTCGCTTGATGCAGGGTCTTCTTCAACAAGTTTCTGCTTTACTGCTTCATATAATGTATAGAATACGGCATATGGACCACTGTTCTCATCATTCTTTGTAAATGGGTCTTTCTGATGAAGAAGCTTATTGTTCTTGTAGTCAGCATCTGCATTTGATGCAACACCCACATAGTCATTCCATGCACCCATTGTCCAGCCAGCCGCAAAATTTGTATAGAGAGGAATTGCGTCTGTCTTTTTGTCAATAAGTTTAAGGTCTTCGATAAACTCATCAGGTGTCTTAGGAAGTTCTGTAATGCCTGCTTCTTTCCATATCTTTTTATTGTATGCAACACCACCTGCTGTACCACCGTTTGGAATACCATAAACCTTGTTATCATAAGTCTTAGCTGTAACAAAGTTGTAGATGCCATTCAGTGTTGAATAGTCTCCAAATGGAATAAAGTAGTTTGAAAATTCACTTTTTTCGACAGTATCAGGGATAAAACAAATGTCGCCCCAGTCTCCATTAGTAAGACGGAGAGTTATAGATTCGGCATAATCAGTAACAGCTTCATATGTAACCTTGATGTCTGGATATTCCTTCATAAAGGACTCAGCATATTCTTTATACTTTGTGTCAACAATATCCGTTCTGTCTGTAAGGATTTTAATATCCGCTTTAATATCCTTATAATCCTCACCTAATTTGATTTGGTCAATAGTAGGCACCTCTGTACTTTTGCTTGAACTGCCACTGTTATCATCTCCACTGTTTCCACATCCTGTCATGGAAAATACCATTGTTGTTGCAAGTGTTAGACTAAGTAATTTCTTTACTTTTTTACTTTTCATAGCTTTGCCTCCTTTTAGTAATTTTTTAATATTTTTACGCTTTTTTAAGCTAATTTAATTCTACATCACAAAGTTATATTTGTAAATAATTATTTTTTATTTTTACTAAATTTCGTGTATATTTATTATTTTTTAGTCAACTTTTTATGCAATTTTACACAAACATAAGTTTGTATAATAAAATTATATCACACTATTGTAAATTAATTTCAGTTAAACTAGCTTTATTTTTTAGAAATAATCTTAACCTTGCTAAATGTTTATTTTATAAATGCACAACAAAATAAGAACCTCCACAGTATATACCTATGGAGGTTCTTATTTTGTAATATCTATTCTTATATAAATGGAATTTCTTCACCTATCCTTTTTACACTGCCACGCTCAATAAGCCTGCCTGGTATTACAAACATCCCTGTCGTGTAATTTATATTTTCCATTTTATGCAGAATAATGTGGATTGTTCTCTTTGCCATCTCTTTCATATTTATTTCATATGTAGTAAGCCCTGTTTCATTTACAAGTTCAGATACAAAATTGTCAATTTTATTTATATAGTTGTCAAAACCTACAATAGATATATCTGTTGGTACTTTGTACCCAGCACTAGCAAGTTTGCGTACAAACACACACGCTAAAAGGTCACAATTACAAAAAAATGCCGTAGGCATCTTATCTGGCAATACAAATTGCTCTTTTACATAAGTGTCACCAGACTTGCGGTTACGGTCATCAATAATCCATTCTTCTTTAAGCTTAATACCATGCTCCATAAGGGATTTCATATACCCTAAGAAGCGTTCATCAATACTAGTAGTTGTAAGCCTTGTACCCACAAACCCAATTTTACTGTGTCCCATTTTAAATAGATAATTAGTCATGCGATATCCACCCATTATATTGTTTGAAACAATGGAATCACATGTATCTTTAGCACCATTGGTATCGAGATATAAAAATGGTACTGGTATATTATTAGCAAGATAAAGTGAATAAGAGGAATCAAATGTTCCTACAATAATAACTCCATCCACCTTTCTTTCCATAATAATTTTAGGCATCATGCCAGACTTTTCGTAATTATAATTTACTACTTCAAGAATCATATAACAATCTCTTGCTATAGCAATTTGTGATAATTCTTGATATAGTTTCCAGTAAAAACTTTCTCCCTCATACAGATACCTTTCTGCAACAACTACACCAATATTATACCCTTTTTTTTCTGGCTCTACCTTTTGCCTTTTTAAATATCCCAGTTCATCCGCTACTTGAATAATTTTCTGTCTCATCTCTTCGCTAACGCCTTTTTGTCCTGATAGTGCTTTTGAAACTGTTACCGCACTAACATCAAGGCGTTCACCAATATCTGACAATCTCACTGCTTTTGCCATATCGCACCTCTTTTCTTATTCCCATAAATTTATTTTATTTCTGATATAAGTATTTGTCAATCACAATATATATGTTAATAGAAAAAGGATATATTTTTATCTATCTGTACTAACACTTTTTAACCTTTTTCAGCTATTTGCCTAAATATTAATTAAATTAAACACTTATTAGTAATTTATTTAACATTTATTTTACTCTTGTTTCATTCAAATTACAAGAATTATATATATGTTTTTCTAAATTTTTATTTGCTTTGCATAATATCAACAAAGGTATAATATCCTACAAAAAGTTTTCTATACAGTAAAAACCACCCACTTTAAAGCGGGTGGTAGTTCACTTAACTAGTTACAACTGTTTACTTCGATTACTACAGATTTAAAATCACCTTTAAGTGGTTTCATAATATACCCTACATTCATAAGAACGCTCCCAGTATATTCTTTATTATCAATAATATATTTCTTTTCAGAATCCAGTCCACACAATTTTAATTTTTTACTTAGTACATTGGAATCCGTTACAACCTGTACATATATAATGACAGCATGATTTTTATCCTTTGATACAACCATATAGCTATCATATCTGCTATTCTCCCTAAATGAAGCAAGCCTGTAATAATCCCCTGTTTGTATAAGCTTTCTGTATTTCTTGTATTTATCTATCTGGGCTGGTATTTTGTCTCGTTCTTCCTCTGGAATCCTTGTAACATCAAGCTCATATCCAAAAGTACCTGTCAGTGCAACATCTGCACGTGTATCAAAAGGTGTTATCCTTCCATTTACATGGTTAGGGCTGTCAGCCACATGTGTGCCAGTTGTTGAGAGTGGATATATAAGATGTGTACCTTCTTGTATCATAAGCCTTTCAATCGGGTCCGCGTTATCGGAACACCATATCTGCGGGCTGTAATACAACATTCCTGCATCAAATCTTGCACCGCCCCCTGAGCAGTTTTCAAGAAGAAGGTTTGGAAAATCTCTTATAAGCCTTTCTTGTAAGTCATAAAGTGCAAGTACATGTCTATGCAGGACTTCACCCTGTCTATCTGCTGGCAGCGAAAGACTTGCAACTTCAGCTATAGGTCTATTCATATCCCATTTTACATATTCAATATTAGCCGAACTCAAAATTTCATAGAGCCTTTCATATACATAGTCCACAACCTCTGGTCTGCTAAAATCAATCATATACTGTGTTCTGCAAAGTCCTGGCTCTCTATCTGAAAATGAGAGTGCCCACTCAGGATGTTTTTTATAAAGCTCAGAATCTGGTGAAATCATTTCAGGTTCAAACCATATACCAAACTTCATACCAAGTGAGTTCACCCTATCCACAAGATGTTTAAGTCCACCATTAATTTTTTCTTCATTTACATACCAGTCTCCAAGGCTGCTGTTATCAGAGTTTCTATGTCCAAACCAGCCATCATCCATAACAAGCATTTCTATGCCAAGCTTTGAAGCTTGACTCGCAATTTGAACAAGTTTGTCATCGTCAAAGTCAAAATATGTTGCTTCCCAGTTATTTATAAGCACAGGACGCTCTGCCTCTACCCACTTTTGAGACAGCAGATGACTGCGGAAGAAATCGTGGAAATTCCTTGTCATGCCTCCTATGCCTTTATGTGAATATTGTATTATAGCCTCAGGAACTTGAAATGCTTCACCACCCTCAAGTTTCCAATTAAAACGGTCGGGATGTATGCCTATATTTGTTCTTACTCTGTCAAACTGGTCTTTTTGCACCATAGCAATAAAATTGCCCGAATATATAAGATTCATAGCATATATATCACCATAATCTTTAGTACAGTTTTCAGACAGTACCGCAATAAACGGATGGTCTTGATGCCCCGGTTCTCCACGCAATGACTCCGTAACATAACTTCCATAGTTTATTTTACTTCTCTGTATATGGCGTTCCCTTGCCCACGAGCCATGTAAAGATAAGATATCACTGACATCATTCTCAAGATTTAAACAAGCTGAAAGTGCTTTTGTAATATAAAACTCTTTTTCAGATATATTTTTTATAAGAACGCTTTGTGTAATAATATCACATTCTTCATAGACAGTATAAGTAAGGACAACCTCTACACCTACTGCTTCATCTGACATAACAATGTCTAATGACATACTGCTTTCGCCTCTTGCACAAGGCATTCCAACAAGCTTCCTTTTTTCTGCATATATATTATGAGACTTGTATAAAAGTTCAAGTCCTTCCTGTCCAGCACTATCCTTAATACTTATACAGTTTACACGAAAATCGCCTGTTCCATTAAAAGGGTATTCCATAGGAAATCTGTCCATAAAGCCTATCTTTTCTCCGGGAAGATTTTCTGGCGTAAATGGATGTTCCTCAGTGCGCATTGTATATACAACATCTGTTGTATCAATTTTCTTTCCATAATAAATATTGCCAAGATATCCCTCATCTGTCAATCCCATTATATAGCTCGTATTATTTGTATCAAGCTTAAATACTCTTCTATCACCATCAAAAATAACCATTCATCTATTCCTCACTATTCATTAAAGCTTTTTTTAATTTATCAAGTTGAGCATTTGCATCCTCTATAGACATACTCTTTACTCCACAGTAATATTTAATCTTAGGTTCTGTTCCTGATGGACGCACACAACACCATGCATCGTCAGAAAGTTCAAAATATATTACATTAGACTTTGGAAGTGAAAGCTTGCTCTCCTCGCCATCTGCTGTTTTTCTTGTACCTTTTAAATAATCACGCATCGCATTAACTTTATATTCACCAATTTGTGAAGGCATTTCGCATCGCATTTTTTCCATCATATCTTTTATCTGCTTAGCACCCTTTTCACCTTTTAGTGTAAGCGTTGCAAGCCCCTCTTTATAATATCCATATTTTTCATACATTTGAACCATTGCATCCCAGAGTGTCTTATTCTGTGCTTTATAAAATGCTGCAACTTCACATAAAAGCATAACAGCGACACACGCATCTTTATCCCTTGCATAAGTACCAGCAAGACAACCATAACTTTCTTCAAGTCCAAATACATAGTTATATGTATTATTTTCCTCAAAAAGCCTTATCTGTTCACCAATATATTTAAACCCTGTAAGTACCTCAATTAAGTTTACACAATATGCTGCAGCAACAGATTTTGCCATATCTGTAGTAACAATAGTTTCTACAAGTGCAGGATTTTCTGGCAGTGTGCCACAAGCACTACGTTCCCTTAAAATGTATTCTGCAATAAGCATACCAGACATATTTCCCGTAAAGCTTACGTATTCTCCTGTGGTCATATCCTTAGCATACACACCAAGTCTGTCAGCATCAGGGTCAGTTGCAAGTATAATATCTGCATCGACTTCCTTTGCAAGTTTAAGTGCAAGCTCCCATGCTTTTTCATCTTCTGGGTTAGGGTATGCAACTGTTGGAAATGTTCCATCAGGCAGTTCCTGCTCTTTAACAATATGCACATTACTAAAGCCCAGTTCTTTAAGAACCCTTCTTACAGGGATATTTCCTGTGCCATGAAGTGGTGTGTAAACAATCTTTATACTGTCTGCAACCTGACTAATTACTTCTGGATGAATACTCTGCTTTTTAAGTTCTGCCATATAAGCATCATCAATTTCGGCACCAATAGTATTGTACAATCCTTTGCTTACAGCCTCTTCTTCTGCCATAGTCTTTACTTGCTCCCATGAATGCACTTCTGAAATACACTTCATAATATTTTTATCGTGTGGAGGTGTAATCTGTGCACCATCTTCCCAGTAAACCTTATAACCGTTATATTCTCTTGGATTATGGCTTGCAGTAACTACAATTCCTGCAATACATCCAAGTTTCCTTACTGCAAATGAAAGTTCTGGCGTAGGTCTTAATGATTCAAAGCGATAAGTCTTAATTCCATTAGCATTAAGGCAAAGAGCCGCCTCTTTTGCAAATTCAGGCGACATAATGCGTGAATCATACGCAATGGCAACTCCCTTTTCTTGACCATGCTGTGAAATAATATAGTCTGCAAGCCCCTGTGTAGCCTGACGCACTGTATATATGTTCATGCGGTTAGTACCAGCACCGATAACTCCTCTAAGACCACCAGTGCCAAACTCAAGTTTTTTATAAAACCTGTCTTTTATTTCATCATCATTGCCAGCAAGGCTTTTAAGCTCCTTACGTGTAGCTTCATCAAAATAACTGTCATTACACCATTCATTGTAAATTTCATTATACATAATTAAATCCTCCAAAGTTTTTATAAAACTAAACTAGACACGCTGCTCCTATCATGCCTGCTTCATTTTTGAGTGCCGCAATCTTTATCTCTGGCAACTCTCCCTTGTCTTTTCCAAAACATTGCTCTTTCATTATTTCACGGATAGGAGCCAGAAGAGCTTCACCCTGTAATGAAATTTCACCATCAAGAATAACTAATTGTGGTCGGAAAATATTTACAATATTGGCAATACCAGTTCCAAGTCTGCATATGTAAGTATTAACTACTTTTTCCAGCAGTGCATCACCTTGTGCTGCTGCTTTAAATATTTCTTCTGGTTTCATTTCCCTTCCAGTTGCACGTTTTGCATCTCTTTTAAGTGCTGTAGCAGAAGCATAAGCTTCTAAACACCCTTTGCGTCCACAACTGCACTGCTCTCCATTTTCTATAATAACAATATGCCCTAATTCACTGCCACCAATACTTCTGCTTTCGTAAATCTCTCCATCAAGGATTATCCCACTGCCTACCCCAGTGCCAAGCGTAAGCATAACAACATCTTGGCATTCTTTTCCTGCTCCTGCAACAGCTTCGCCAAGTGCTGCACAATCCGCATTATTTGCAATCTTAACTGGTATCGGAAAGATTTCTCCAATTTTCTTTGCAAGTTCTACATTATCCCAGCAGATATTATTTGAATAACGCACTATGCCTTTTTTGCGGTCTACTGTGCCAGGAGACCCAATGCCAATACCCACACACTGGTCTATTGCAATATCCTGCTTGTCTAACAATTCCTGTACTGCACTGCCAATATCTTTAATTACTTCTGCTGCTGCACGTTCTGCTCTTGTTGGTATTAATACAGATGTAATCAATTTTTGATGTACATCTACCAGACCGATTTTAATATCCGTGCCTCCAATATCTACACCAATACGTACTGGGCTTGCCTTTTGGCGAATTGTTGTAACCAACGCATCACAATATCCTTCAAGTTGATAATTTCCGCTTCCTGCTTCCAAAAAGAAACTATCTCCTTTTTGAAACCTTAGACTCTCACTTCCACATGAAATTGTCCCGTCACCATCTAGTATCAAAATGCTTGCAAAAGATGCATCAGAAACAAACCCTTCCATTTTTTTCATTACATTGCCATCTAAGTTAAGCTTATCCACAGTAAAGTAATCACAGTCTGCCACATGTGGGTAGCTGCTTTTATCTCTCATAACTGGCACACGTTTTGTTACAGCGAGTGCCTTTTCAATGTGCAAATCTCTTTTCTTTCCATCCTTTCCAGTTCTTCCATAATCGTATACACGATAAGTAACATTGGAATTTTGTTGAATTTCTGCAATTAGTATATCTTTACCAATTGCATGTATAGTTCCAGACTCAATAAATAATATATCACCTTTTTGCACTGGCACTGCATTTAATACCTCTAAAAGTGTGTCCTCTTTAATTCGTCTTTCAAACTCTTCTATCTCAACTTTTTTACGAAATCCATAGTACAGGAATGCTTCTTCCCCTGCATCCATTACATACCACATTTCTGTTTTACCATATTGTCCCTCATTTTTCAAGGCATAACGGTTATCAGGATGTACTTGAATAGAAAGATTATCCTTTGCATCAATAAACTTTATCAGTATAGGAAAATCTCTGAAACGTTTGCAGTGAGCTCCTAAAACATCTTTACCTTTTTCATCTATATACTGCTGTAATGTCTTCCCTGCGTAAAGACCATTTGTAATCACAGATGGTCCATCTGGGTGGCAAGATAATTCCCATGTCTCCGCCAATATATCCCCATTATATACTTTTCCATATTCATCTATTAGACGACGACCTCCCCAGAGGTAATCTTTACAACTTGGTTCCAATTTTAAAATACACATATCTACTCTCCTAAATTCTTCCCATTTGTACGGATTAGTTCTTTATACCAATAAGCAGAATCTTTTAAGATTCTACTTTGTGTCTGGTAATCAATAAAAATAAGCCCAAACCTCTCCGAATATCCTCTTGTCCACTCAAAATTATCCATTAAAGACCACTGAAAATATCCCCGCAGATCAATTTCTTTCGCAACTTTTTTTAGTTGTGTCAAATATCTTGCCAAAAAATCAATTCTATCAGGGTCATGCACTTTTCCATCTAATGAAACACTGTCACAGCATGACACTCCATTTTCTGTAATATAGATTGGTTTATTATATCTTTCATATAAAAACTTAGGTCCCCAATACAAGCACTCTGGAGTCACTGGCCAATACATGGCTGTTCTTGGAAAACCAACAGGTCGCTTTACTTCCTGAGGCTGTCCATCTTCACCCATTCGTATACATCTTCCGTTATAGATATTCTGACCATATACATCAATAGGTTCTGCAATCAATTTCATATCTTCATCTGTAATATCCGGAAGATATGCTTCATAGCGTTGAAGCCCCTCCTTTGGATAATGCCCTAAAATCACGGGGTCTGACCACCATGCCACATTCCATGTCCAGTTTTTATCATCTTCTTGCATAGAAAAAAGCTTCTGCCTCGCAGCTTTTATATCCTCAGGTTTATCAGTTTCTGGATAACACATGGAACACGTTGGTGCATATCCAATTGTAAGCGGCTGTTTTCCGTATTGACGAAGCATCTGCACGGCACGCCCATGTGACTTTAATACATTATGTGACATTATAAATGTGTCCTTTATAGAAGCCTTTATTCCTGGTGCGTGTTCTCCTGTCAAACATCCAAGCCCAATAAAACACTGTGGTTCATTTAATGTAAAAAAGTGTGTTACTCTGTCACTAAAACACTCTGCTACAAGTTTTGCATAATTTCCAAACCACTCTATTATTTCTGGATTCATCCAACCGCCACGCTTATAAAGTTCATAAGGCAGTTCCCAGTGATAAAGAGTGATATATGGTTCTATTCCATTCTCTAACAGTGCATTGATTACATTACTATAAAACTCAATTCCAACTTCATTCACCTTGCCTATGCCTTCTGGCAGTACACGAGACCAGTCAATCGAAAAACGATATGCCTTAAGCCCCATCTCTTTCATAAGGACAGCATCTTCTCTAAACCTGTGATAATGGTCACAGGCGATATCCCCAGTATGCCCTCCATATATATGCCATGGCTCTTTTGTATATATATCCCATATATTCTTTCCTTTTCTATCTTCTGCACCTGTGCCTTCAATCTGGTAAGCACTAGTTGCCGCTCCCCATACAAAATTTTTCGCAAATCCCATAAAATGCTCCTATCTATATATTTATCTATGCAATAATCAGTGACATCAAATAAAATGGTGTTTTGTTCCTTGTCTCTGTCTCTGGAATTCTAATTTCTATGGTATGTGTTTTCATTTCTCCATGATTAAGAACTGGCTCAAGATAAATGCAATCCCCCCAATTCTCGTCAAAATTTCCATCCAAAAGTACAATATGCTCTTTATCACCATCTAAAACCAGTTCTGCCGTCAGTGCTGGCTTATAAATCGTTTTTCTGTACTGTACAGCAATACAGGATACTTCTACTTCAAATAAAATTGCATCTTTTGGACTATTGCCAATCCAACCATTTTTAAAGTGGTCCAAATGCCCTGTTTTTTCTTCTGTATCTGCACGAAACCCCAAAAGCTTTGGAGAAATATCACGAATAGTCAAACGTTTAGCATTTTCATAAGCATTTGCTGTCAACGCCTGTGGCAGAGTACAATTTTTCTTAATATTTATTATCTTCTCTGCATTTATTGTATCCTTTATGCCTTCTAAAAATGAAATAATCTCTTCTGCTATAAGTTGGTGTCCAAAATCATTTGGATGCAGCCCATCAGGAGTTAACTCTTCAAGTGTATATTTTCCATTCTGCATACTCTTATACACTGTATCTTTAATGCTTATATATGGCACACCATACCATTCTCCCACTGCATTGTGATACGCCTGTGCATTTTTACCAGTATCATAAAATACATTATTTAAAAGTAAAACCGCTGGCATAGAATTCCATAACAATAACTTTCGTATAACACCTTCATATGTTTCTTTAAAAAAATCATTCGGTTTATCATTTACACTAAAATCTACAATTACAAAATCTGGCTGATACATAAGTACATCCGTAACTATACGAGATACCCCATAGTGAGACGAGGTTCCGCCAATCCCACCATTTACATAGTGAACCTTAGCTTTCTTAAATGATTCTTTCCACCATGTAAATACCCTGTAAGCATAAGTATTTTTATATTCTGTAGCAAGACTTCCCTGCGTAATAGAACCGCCAAAAAAACCAATAACCAGTTCTTCTCCCTGCATTGCACGCTGCATACATAACTTTAACCGTTTTAAATCTGGCTGATACATATTTATTCCATCCTTATATTTTAATTCAGAGAGCTAATTTTTAGTTTAACTTTTCAGAAAATTTTATCTATCTTTAATTTTTTTAAGTATAGCATCAACATTTTTTAATTTCAACTATTTTTTCATCTGTTGTTGCTTTTCTACATTTTCAACACTTTTTATCTATTTTTTTATCTATATTTACCAAACTTTAGATTGTATTTTTTCATTAATTACATTTTTACATATATATTTTACTTAAATAAAAAGCTAAAAAATGCGTCTGGCATTTGCCGGACGCAATCTGAAATCATTCTTAATTAATTTCTATTTATTTTATGTCTCTATATCTGTGTAAATAGGCATTCATGTAATGCTTGTTTTACTTTTTCAAAATCACCATGTTCTGGACATTGCACTGCAACAATTAACCCTTTTTCAGGCAGCACAGTAGTAACTTGTCCATACATTCCGTCTGCCCTGTAAGCTTTAGGATAAGGTGACATCCAAAACTGGTAACCGTAACCGCACCACCATATTTCGTTCTCCGGAATAGGTACTGTATCAATCTGCTTTGTTGTGGCTTCTTTTACCCAACTTTTATCTACAATTTGTTCTCCATTCCACACACCATTTGCAAGATACAACTGTCCAAGTTTCATCATATTTGTTAATGTCATAAACATACTGCCACCGCCAATAGGATGTCCCATCGGGTCATTCTCCCATATTGGCCATCCCTGTCCAAGTTTTGAAAAAACATGATAATAAAGATATTCACCAAGTCTTTGTCCTACTGCCTGTTCAATCATTCTCCCAGCAAGTATGCTGTCTGCTGTAGAATATGCAAACCTCTCCCCTGGCTCATATTCCATTGGAAGACTCATCATATATGTTATATAATCTGGCATACCTGTTCCATTTCTACGGTCTTCTCCCATAAGATATGGCTTCCCAAAGCCACTAGACATTGTAAGCAGATTTTTCAAAGTAATTTTGTGTAAGCGTGAATCTGCCTGCTCTGGCACATATTCTGGAAACAAATCTACAAACCGTGTGTCTAATGAAAGCCGTCCTTCACTTATAGCAATGCCGGCTGCCGTAGACATATAACTTTTTGTATGAGAATAAATATTCCTTTCATGTTCTGGCACAAAATTGTGCTTACATAATATTCTCTTTTCATCAGCAATAATAATTCCCTCGACAAAAAGCTTTCTATCTTCAATATAATGAATAAAATTCTGAAAAATTTTTTCTAACATTTTATACTCTCCTTTTACCTTGGCCATCTGCTTTCTTTAGTCATCAATGGTGCGAATGGTATATGTGGCTCTGCTTGATACCAGTATGCAACAGAAGACACATCATCTTGCCGTTCAAAATTTCCTTTATGACAAGAACCAATTTGCTGTATAGTTACTCTTATATCTTCATCAAAAAGTACAGGGTCCATAATATGCCAACGATAAAAACCTCTCTGCGGCAATGTATCACTATTATGGTATAAACTGTGTACCACTGTATCCTGACAGGAATAATACGGATAACCCATAAATGGCGTAGAATATGTGTTTTCTACTGTCCTGCCATCCTGCTGTGTAGCAAAACTCCATGCACCTCCAAAATAGTCTTCCGTTCCTGTGCCACATATAGTTGGATACTTTTGGTCACCATCCAGATAAAACTTAATCTCTCCTTCTCCCCACCAGTAACGCTCCAGTGCTGTCAAAGCCATATATGTTCCTACATAATGTCCTTTTCCTTTGACCCTATCTAAAATTGTATAATCCTTTTGCTTTTCTGTAATAAGCTCACGTCTCCACTGTGCATGAAAATAAGCAATATCTTCTGGCAGTTCATCTGTAAGAAGATAGTCCACCTGATAAAAAAATCCGGGCACTTCATATTCATGCTGATTTTCTAATGTAATTCTGAACTTCTTTTTAAAGGGCATAGGAAAATAACAATTCATGCCACGGGTTGGATTAACTACTATTGGAAGAGAATTAACCAGACAACCCCTTCCAAAACCACAGCAGAAAAAATCACCTAAAGGACTCTCAACTGAAGGAATTTCCTCATCATCCCAGTACATCCGCAGTACTAAGTCACGTAAAACATAATAATCCTTAATAGTCTGGTCTGTTACAGTCATCCATATATGTTGTATAATGCCAGAGCCTTCTATTTCTGCCAGAGTCACTACGCTGCCTGCTTCTAACTTTTCAATACAAGGAGAACCTTTTCTGGAAGGTCCAAGCTTGCTTGCTGCCATGCCTCCTTTACCCTTTTCGCCATATGGATTCTCACTATTAACAGACCTGCTTTTTCCATGCTTTGCTAAAGGCAATGCCCCTAAGCTTCCAATAAAACTTTGATACATACTAACCTCCATTCTGCTGCTGTTCACTAAAATATCTATTTTAAATCCAGATACGATACTTCTTTTTCACTTAGTTCTATATGCAACGCGTCAATATTTTCTTGCATTCGTCCTGCATTGGATGTGCTGACTACAGCAAGTGCATTAATATTCTGTTTAAAAATCCATGCATTGCAATCTGTGGTACTTTACATTTCTTTATATTAGCCAATTCCTCACACCCGCACAGACGTTCAATATATTCCATATTTGCCATATTTAATTCTCCTGTTCTATTCATTTTTTCTATTTAATACAATAAAATATACAACATTAATTACTATTCCAAATACAGTCGCACATGGTGCAGCAAAACCAACCATTGTCAAACTTGCGTCTGGCTGTATACTCATAATATATGATACAGGTAGACGTACAAGAAAGGTTTGTGCAATTCCTTGAAGCATTACAAATAAAGTCCTTTCATGTCCATTATAATATCCAATAAAACTAAACAGTATTGCTGTTACTACTGCCTCTGGTGCAAAACCACGCAAATATTCTGCTGCACGAGCAATAACTGAGATATCACTTGAGAAAATCCCTGCCAGCAAATCTCCATGGAAAAATGACAAAAGCGTAATAAAAATACCAATACTACCTCCAATAATCATACCAATAACCATTGATTTTCTTGCACGCTTTTCAAGTCCTGCACCTACATTTTGTGCAACAAACGATGCCATAGATTGCATAAGTGCACCTGGCACGAGCATAACAAAACTTACAATTTTATTAGCCACACCATATCCAGATGAAGCATCTAGTCCAAGTCTATTGATAAAGGCACACAGTGCAAGAAAAGATAATTGTGTCAAAACCTCTTGAAATGCAATCGGAGTTCCAACTCGTATAAAATTCTTAATTTCTGGATTAAAACGTATGTATTCCTTTTTCATAGTAAATGGAGGCTTGCGTCTTCTAATTATAACAATTGACAATATAACACTGACAGCTTGTGCCATTACAGTCGCTAGTGCTGCTCCTACCACATTCCATTTAAACACAGCGATAAACAATAAGTCCCCAAAAATATTTACGATACATGCAATGCCAACGAAGACCAGAGGCATAGTAGAATCTCCAATTCCACGTGAAATACTGCTAATTACATTATATGCTATAATAAAAAATATTCCACCACCACAGATGCGGACATATAATATTGTCAAGTCAAGTGCTTCTTTTGGTGCTTGCATAAGAAGAGCAAGTGGTCTCGCACACACTAACATAACCACCGCAATGACAACGGATAAAATCATAAACAAAAAAATTGCACCACCGACAACTTGTCCTACCTTGTCATTCCTCTTTTGTCCAAAATACCGCCCCATAATAACAGTAACACCCATAGAAAGTCCTGTAATGGTAAATGTTACTAAATTTACTATACTACTTCCCGTTGACACACCTGAAATCCCTGCTGTCGTTCCAAACTGTCCAACCACCAAAATGTCTACTGCCCCATACATTGCCTGTAAAATCAGCGCTCCTAAAATTGGAATCATAAATTTTAACAGCTTTATAACAATGTTTCCTTGGGTAAAATCATTTTTGTTGTCTGGCATATTCTTTTTCCTTTCCATTCTTATTCTTGTATATATATTACATATTTTTTTTATTTTTTTCAATACTGGTGAACTATTTTGTACTATTTAAATGCAATTAAAAATAAAAAAATTATCCAAAAAAAAATCGTAGAGTGGGCTACTCTACGAAAATACACTATTATATCGCAAAAATAATTGTTTGCACTGAATTAATTTTATACATTCTTTTTATATTTGTCAATAACAAAATTTAATATACAGTACCTTTAAGCTACATTTGCTATCTTAAAATTGTAATTATACAATAAAATAAATTTACAACCACATAAAGGAGAAAATATTATGATACAAAAAATTAAAACTACTTACACTTATAGCATTACAGCAAGCTCTATTTTATTTAAGGATATGGCTAAAGAATGGTTTGAATTTACAATTCCACATATAAAGGAATCAACTAAAGTCAAATACTATAATATCTGGAATACATATATTTCGTGAACTACCCATTGTCTAAAGCCAATGGGCTTCCTGCTTCACCGACCTCGCAA
>CANOID010000037.1 GCA_947565985.1 uncultured Lachnoclostridium sp. | reverse complement strand
ACATCCATCAATCCTTGCAGCTTCAACCAATGACATTGGAAGTGATGATTGCAAGTAACTGTACATAAAATAGAATACAGATGGTGATGCAATAGATGGAATAATAAGTGGAAGAAGTGAATCATACATTCCCATATTTGTAATTAAGCGTAAAAATCCCATTGCAGTAACCTGTGTTGGCATTACAAGAATAGCCATAATAAAAGTAAATGCGATTTTCTTTAACTTAAAATCATATGCATATAGTCCATACGCTGTCAAAGACGAAAAGTATGTACAAATTGCAGCAGAACATCCTGAAACAATAAGGCTGTTTACAATACCTCTAAACATTGGAAATGTTCCGTCATTAGCAACACTTGTCAAATTTTTTAACAAGTGACCGCCCGGCAGTGCTGAAAATCCCTTCTGCAAGTCTGCGTGTGAACGTGTTGCATTAACTATCAGTATATAGAAGAAGAACAGGCACATAAATGACAGTATTACAAGTACTACATGTGCAATAACACTGCGCAGACCATCTGTTTTTTTTGGTTTCATAAGCTATCTCCTCCTTTTTGCCTTTTTTGCTGCTGCCTTTGAGCCATCTGGGTCATCATTGTTTGTCATGCGGTATACAAAGAAACACAATATACCACTCACAATAAATAGGTAAACAGATAATGCACCTGCCATACCATAGTTCCTACTCTTTAAGTGACTGTTAAGGAACATAATAAGTGTCATAGATGTACGGTCTGGGCTACCTTGACCATTAGTCAAAATTTGTGGTACATCAAACATCTGAAGTCCGCCGATTATTGAGTTAATTAATGTATAAGCAAGAATAGGACGTATCAATGGAAGTGTAATTTTAAAGAATCTCTGTATGCTGTTACAACCATCAATTTCAGATGCTTCAAATATATCTGTACTAATACCCATAATTGCAGCCATAAGCATTATTGTTGTATTACCAAACCACATAAGGAAGTTCATAAGTCCAATCAGTGAGCGAGTTCCAAATACAGACCCCATAAAGTCAACTGGCTGTTTAATAATTCCTAACGACATAAGCATACCATTCACTGGTCCATTGGTAGAAAACAGTGTGAAAAACAGCATTGCAAAGGCTGATGCCATAATTAAGTTTGGAAGATAGATAACTACCTTAAAAAACTGCTGTCCATGAATTTTTAAACGGATATCTACAAACCATGCAGCAAGTATCAATGCTATTACAATCTGCGGAATAAAACCAATAAGCCATAAAATTAAAGTATTTCCCGCATATTTAAGCATATCCGATGCCAACAGACTGCTGTAATTTTCCATTCCTACGAAATTTGGTCCGACTTCTTTAATTCCCGAACGATAGTATTCAAAAAAGCTGTATCTTATCGTATCTGCTAAAGGAATAAACGAAAAAATGAAAAAGCTTATAAAAAATGGAAGAATAAAAATATATCCCCATTTTGAATAGTTGACACTTTTATTTTTTGTCTTCACAGGCTTGCACTCCTTTCTTATTTTTTTAGTTTATCTGTAATTTATTGTGGCCATTGAACTTGCGTAAGCTCAGGATAACGTTCTATAATAGCCGTTTCAAAGTTCGATTTTGCCTTGTCAAAATCAACCTGACCCTGTAAATAATCATTAAAAGAATTCTGGATTAATTCAACGCATCCTTGGTCATAAGGAGAAAGAGGTGCTATAACAATATTTTCTGCAACTGGAGTAAAGTATTCAAATGAATTCTGTCCTCCAAGGAAGTCAGAAGCATATGACTTGCTGTCTTTTGCTGCTTCCTGCATACCAGTTTTAGTATTTGTAAAGTCAAGGTAATCTTTAGAAATTTTCAACAAGTTATCTTTATCAGCTGTTACTGCAAGTATAATATCCTTAACGTGCTTTGGATTATCTGTGCCTGTACATGCATGGACATATGAGCCGCCCCAATTATATTCTTGTGGTGGATTTGTAACAGCCCATGCACCATCTTTTCCATCCCAATTTGGCTTTAAAGTAAAATCAATTCCCCATGCTGGGAAAAGGAATGCAAATACTTTAGACTTAGAACCCATTGCCTGATTCCAGTCAGAATTCCACTGTCCTTTTACAGTCTTATCAAGATAGCCTGCATCAAGCCATTCTTTAGACATATTTACCCAATCCATAATCTTTTGATCAATTTTAATAGTAGTTTCACCTGATGTAACCCATGGTTCTGAAATGCTATTGCCAAACAGACGAAAAGTATCTGCATAAGAAGAAAATGTAAAATATCCCTTTGCTTTCAGTTCCTTGGCTGTTTTCTCCATAGTATCCCAATCTTTTACTTTTTCGCCAACTTTTACAGGGTCATCTGTACCAAATACCTCTTTTGCAATATCACGTCTGTATACTAACAGTCCCGGGCAGCACTGCCATGTAGAACCTCTTTGTACACCGTTTACATCAGAAGCCGTCACTTTTGTAAATTCATACTGGTCTGCAAGGTCAGAATCAGGGTCAATACCAAGGTCAGTAAGAGGCATAGCAGCGTCAGCATCAGCATCTGTATATTTATTTACATAATCAGTTTCTGATAAGAATATGTCGACCTTGTCATCAGCCGCTGCACTTGCCTGATTAAGCAGTGCTTCATCAAGTTTCTGCTGGTAGACACCATCCTGATTTGGATTAATAATCCAGTGAATTTCTGTTCCATCATTTAAAGTGGTTACTGTTCCATCAGAAGAAGTTTCTTTTACCTCTGGATAAACTGCAAGTACTCTTTTGCAAAATTCATCGTTCCAGCTATATACATTAATAACTTTGCCCTCTTCTCCTTCATTGTTTTCTACACTTCCTGAATTTGAACTACCACCTTTTGTACCTGAATCAGCAGAATCTCCACAGCCTGCTAGTGTTCCTGCTGCCAAAGCAGCCATTAATAAAAGACTAATGTACTTCTTTTTCATAAGAAAATCCTCCTTTTAGTTATAATTTTTTGTTGTCCTTTCTATGCCATATTATATCTTGATTTATACGATATTTTATACTAAATACATTTTATAAATATCAAAATCATGTCGTAATATATAGCTTATGAAATTTCTAATATAATTTCTGTTTTCTCTGTAAGCAATTCTATAGGAATATAGTTTCCTTCTAACTCTTTTTCATTGACTATAAGCCGTTTGCATCCTGTTTCTGCGTGTCCTTTATTACTTACTACAATGTGTAGATGTTTTCCTCTAAAATCTTTATCAATCTCAAAATTTTCCCATTCACTTGGAATTGCTGGTTCAAGTTTAAGCCCGTAAAAGTCAGGACGTATACCTAAAATACCTTCAACACAGCCTGTCATAACTGTAGATGCCGTTCCAGTTAGCCAGTGTACATGAGAACGTCCAAAGTGTGGGCTGTCTTTTCCCTCTGTAAACTGCCCATAACAATATGGCTCCAACTTACGGATTTCTGCTTTATCATTTTGTGCAGCAGGAGCATTTTCCATAAAATATGTAAATGCACGTTTTCCATGTCCACACAAAGCTTCTGCTAGAATAAGCCATCCTTGTGACTGTGAAAAAATACCAGCGTTTTCCTTAGTTCCAGCATTATATATAACAGCAAGTGCCCCATCAAAAGCGTGTTCATGGTAAGGAGGCTCCATTAAAACTGCTCCATATTCTGTATTAAGTTCTTTATATACCATATCCAGTGCAATATCAGCTTGTATATCTGTAGCCAGACCACTAATTACTGCCCAGCTCTGTGGGTTAAGCCATATGTTTGCCTCTGGGTCAGTACGTTTTCCTATCACTTCGTCATTCTCTGTGATACCACGTATAAATCTATCTTCATTCCAGCAAATGTTTTGTATGGTTTCTCCTAATTTTTTCTGGCTTTCTTCAAGATATGCTATGTAATCCTTATCTTTTTTATACAGCGCGAACTCCTTTATAACTGACATTGCAAGATATAACTGAAATGCAACAAAAGAAGATTCACCATCTTTGCCAAGCCTTAAACAGTCATTCCAGTCGGCATAAAGCCCTGCTGGCATTCCATGCTTTCCAAGACGTTCTGTTGAAAAATTAATAGCACGTTTTAAATGTTCATATACTGTACCTTCATCTTTATTGGCAAAAGGAATAACCTCATCTATAAATAAAAGATTCCCTGATTCGGAAATATATTTATAAATGGTTGGAAAAAGCCATAGTGCATCATCTGCCCTGTAGGCTGGATGTCCCGTTTCTTTTACATAAGATGCATCATCTGGTGTATCTTCATGCCCCGGATTATGTGTAAACTTGACAAGCGGAAGACCTCCACCATTATCTACTTGTGCTGAAAGCATAAAACGTATTTTCTCCAAAGCCATTTCAGGTGCAAGATGAATTATTCCTTGTATATCCTGTACAGTATCACGATAGCCATATCCATTGCGTAGTCCACAGTAAATAAAAGAAGCCGCACGTGACCATATAAATGTCATAAAACAATTATATGCGTTCCATGTGTTAATCATAGTATTAAACTCCTCACTTGGAGTTTTTACTTGGAAGTGTGAAAGCTTGCCATGCCAATAAGAAATCAAGTTATCTAAATCCTTTTTACATACATCTTCTACACTTTGGTATTTATCTATTATATTTTCAGCCTCTTTGCTGTCTTTCATACCAAGTATAAATGCAATACTTTTTGTTTCCCTTGGTTTTAATCTAATTATTACAGAAAGTGCTCCACATCCATTTTCATTATAATTAAGACTTCCATCAAGTTTTCCACAAATTACTCCTTCTGGGTTTCCATATCCATGGTATCGTCCAAGAAACTTTTCTCTGTCCCCACAATATGATGACACTTCTGCTCCTGCCATTCCAAAAAAGCGTTCAGTAACAATTTTATCATCTACATCTTTTCCCGCTTCTAAACCATCAAGATTGCCATGAACAAGCTGACATATCATATTGTGATAGAATTTAGTTCTTGTAATAAACTGCGAATACTGTAAATTTACTTGATCTTGTTCATAATTGCTATTATTAGTAAATTCCGCATATCCTGTAATAGTTAATTCCCTTGTATCATTAGAATTATTTGTAAGACTAAGATTCCAAACTTCGTATTCTTCATCCAGTGGAACATAATACAAAGCTTCAGAATGAATGTCACTATAATCTGCCGATATCTTTGTATATGCAGTTCCATGACGACATTCACTCTTATATTCTTCAAGATTTTTTCCAACTGGTTGCCAAGAAGCTGACCAATAATCCTTGGTGCTATTATCGCGTATGTAAATATAACGCCCCGGCTGGTCAAAATTGTTAAAAATATAACGCAAAATCCTGCCATTTGCACCAGACCTAGCAAAGCTGTAACCACCAGCATTATTAGAAATAATTGCACCATATGCAGGTGAACCAAGATAATTTACCCAAGGTGCTGGTGTTTTCGGATTATTTATCACATACTCCCGACTGCTATTATCAAAATAACCAAATTTCATATCTATCCTCCTTATTAAATATTTTATATAACTATAAATTTTTATAAAATTTTTCTATATCAAAATATTTACTAAAATGTCAAATTTATGATACAAGCATACAGAAATATAAAAAACTATGTTAGTTGTATACCTTGACAAACAATATACTACTGATATAATTTTTATATTAAGGAGAGAGAAATATGAATACCCGACAATCATTTTATGATATTAAGTCATTTTATAATAAAAAAGCTAAATTAAAAGCTAGTTTTAATGGCATGCGTTACCAAGTAGAGCAATCTGTAAATGATGACAATACTAAAAAACTGCGTGTATATGTCTGGCCTGAGCCATTTTGCTATGAAAAAACACCTGACAAGTTTAAAATAACAAACGAGTTTGAATACAGCGAACAAGGTCTTGACTTAGCATATAAATGGATATGTATGTGTTATGACAGTGACACTAGCAGATGGGAACACGCAATGAATTTTCCCTTAAACTCAGCAAAAGAAATGGAACTAATCTAAGAAAGGCATGGAACATATATGGCAAAACATATGACAAATAAGGAAAAGGAACGTGTAAACAGAATAATGCAGCTTCTTGACAACGAATATGGAACCGACAACATATGTTATCTAAATCATAATAGTGCATGGCAGCTTCTAATAGCAACAATTCTTAGTGCACAATGTACGGATGCAAGAGTTAATATAGTAACAAAAGATTTATTTGTAAAATATCCCTCACTTGAGGCATTTGCTGCAGCAAATCAAAAAGAACTTGAAGATGATATTCGTTCTATTGGTTTTTATAGAAATAAGTCAAAAAATATAATTGCCTGTGCAAAGCGACTTGTAACAGAATTTAATTCGGAAGTACCAGAAACTATAGAAGATCTTGTTTCCCTTGCAGGGGTTGGAAGAAAAACTGCTAATGTAATAAGGGGTAACATCTTTAACCAGCCATGTATAGTTGTTGATACCCATGTAAAAAGAATTTCTAAAAAACTAGGATTTACAAAAGAAGATGAACCAGAAAAAATTGAATATGAGCTGATGAAAATTTTACCAAAAGATCACTGGATACTTTATAATTTACATATTATTACACTGGGACGCAGCATATGTACTGCAAGAAATCCACAATGTGAAATATGTTTTCTCAGATATGAATGTCCATCATCAGAATGTTACAAAACAAAGCAAAATTAGAAATATAGTAACGATGTATGCTATTGAAGTGACAAGTGACCAAAAACAGTGTTATACAAAAAATGTCAACTTCACAATGACTTATGTATCTTTAATCATGTGCCTATTACATAAGAATAGATAAATCTTTAGCAAAAGGAGATAAAACAAGCATATGAAAGTTGTAATAGCGATTGATTCTTTTAAAGGAAGCATGACTTCTATACAGGCAGCAGAGGCGGTAAAAAAAGGAATTTTAAAAGCTTATAAGGCAGATATAGTAATAAAACCATTAGCAGATGGTGGTGAGGGTACAACAGAGGCACTTGTAGAAGGACTTGGAGGAACTTATATTAAAACAGTGGTTACAGGTCCTATGGGAAGTAATGTAACAGCCATATATGGAATAATAGAAGATGGCACAACAGCAGTTATGGAGATGGCAGAAGCGGCAGGAATTATTTATGTAAACAGAAAAGAGTTAAATCCATGGAAAGCGTCAACAACTGGTGTGGGAGAAATGATATTAGATGCCATAAAGCGTGGCTGCAAAAAATTTATTATTGGTATTGGTGGAAGTGCGACAACAGAGGGAGGCATTGGTATGCTTCAGGCACTTGGATATAAATTCTATGATATTAATGACAAGTTATTACCGCCAGTATTTGAAAGCTTGGGTAAAATCGAAAGAATCAGTGGAAAAAATGTGCCAAAAATTTTGCAAGAATGTCAATTTCAAATAGCCTGTGATGTTACAAATCCACTTTGTGGAGAAAATGGGGCAGTCTTTGTCTATGGTCCGCAAAAAGGTGTAAAGCAGCAGGAAAAGCGAATTATGGATGAAATTATGTTGCATTATGCAAAAAAAACAGTAGAATATATAGGTAAAGACAATAGCTCTGTGAAAGGGTCAGGAGCAGCAGGAGGTCTTGGTTTTGCATTTTTAAGCTTTATTCCAAATGTAGAATTAAAATCTGGAATTTCTATAGTGCTTGACGCAATAAAATTGGAAAAAGAGCTTGCAGATGCAGACATCGTGGTTACAGGAGAGGGCAGACTAGATGCCCAGACTGCGATGGGTAAGGTGCCTGTAGGAGTGGCACATCTTGCAAAAAAATATAACTGCAAAGTAATAGCATTTGCAGGCAGTGTGACAGATGATGCAATTAAGTGCAATGAAGAAGGAATTGATGCATTTTTTCCAGTCGTTCGTGGTATAACAAGTCTTGATGAAGCTATGGATACAGAAACTGCTAAAAAAAATATGTCACTAGCAGTAGAACAGGTTTTTAGAATACTGTAGCACATTTACCCATATGCTTAACAATAGGTTTCAATCTTGAGTGACTGTTACTGACAAAAGATATGTTTCAGATGTGAACTATGCCAGACAGTAAGGTAAAGACACCACTTTAGATATTCTACCAGTCTAAAACCTATTATAATATTGTTGTACTAAAGTATATTTAAACAGGAGGTTGAGATAACAATGGAGTATAGAAAGTTTGATAATACTATTATTATGCGAATAGACCCACAAGAAGAAATATGTGAACAGCTTTTATATGTTGCAGAAAAAGAAAATATTATGTTGGCAGAAATCAATGGACTTGGAGCAATTAATGATTTTACAACAGGAGTATTTGACACGGCAAATAAAGAATACCATTCAAATGATTTTAAAGGCACATTTGAGATTGTTTCTTTAACAGGGACACTGAGTAGAAAAGAAGGAAAAGCCTATCTGCACACACATTTAAGTGCTGGGGATGAAAAAGGGAATGTATTTGGTGGTCATTTAAACCGTGCAGTTGTAAGTGCAACAGCAGAAATTGTAATTCGTATTATTAATGGAGAGGTTGGCAGACAATTAAGCAAAGAGATTGGTTTAAACCTTTTTAAGTTCTAAGTATCAAGCTAGAAAATTAGAATTTTTTCATAAAGGAGTTTTAGTTATGAATAACCAATCAAACCTTTTTCAAGAAATTTCGATAGATATAATTAAAAAAATTTTTGAAAATGCATTACAGGAAACTATAATTTGGGAAGCGAAACTTTTAGATGGAGGGATGTTTAACACAACTTATTGTGTTGAGTATGGCATTGCACATAAAAAAGCTGTTCTACGGTTAGGTCCTATAAATCGTCATTTAATCGCAGGATTTGAAGAGAATCTAATGAAAGCTGAAGTATATGTTTATTCTATCTGCCAAAGCATAGGAATACCATGCTCTAGTGTTCTCAGTTGTGATACATCCAAAAGTGTTATTGACAGAGATTTTATGATAGTAGAATTTATTCCATCAATTGTAATGTCAAAGGCAAATCTGACAGAAGAAAAACGAAAAAAATTATACTTTCAAATAGGACAATATCTCTCCAAATTACATCAGGTAACAGGAAAAAATTTTGGCTTTGTATCACGAATATGCACGGAAAAAACTTTTGAAAAATGGAGTGATGCCCTTATTTATGAAGTCTTGGATATGTCTAACCGATTAGTAAAGTTCAATGGATTAAGCATAGAAGAAGCAGATGATTTACTATCAAAATTTTATCAGAATAAAAATTTATTAGATAAAATAACCGAATCACATTTATTACATACAGATTTGTGGGAAGGCAATGTTCTTTTAGATAAAGAAACGTTAGAAATTGTTGCAATTATTGATGGTGACAGAGCTGTATTTGGAGATATAGACTTTGAGTTTTCTAGCTCGTGGATGGAAAATTATGCCTTAAAAGAAGGATACGGTTCTATCATGCAAGAAAGCCTTAGTCCAGATAGAGCCAAACGTCGACAGCTTTACCAAATGTTTTTTTCTCTTTTAGATGCTTATGTAGGATATTGTGAATATAATAATTTAGAATTATATGAAAATAGTAGAAGACAATTAATTAAACTCTTAAATACCAATCCTTGACCGAAAAAGAAGATAAACAGCAATTATTTATCGTCAGTTCGACAGAAATAATAAACAAAAACAATTCACTAAATTAGTAGTTTATTATAGCAAACTAACAATAAAAATTTTAATATTTTTAAAATCATATGTTTCTAAATAATATAAATCAACTTGGAAGGGAATTATGTCCTTGTCGTACTGATGGTTTTTTAGGAAGAAAAGAATATGCAGCAATTCCAGATAATAAATTCACTACAAAATTGTAGCCGTTTCTGTGTCTTGAATGTTCTATCTGGCAGATATTCTTAAGAAAATCATTCACAGATTCTATTACAGCATGTTTTCTCAAAAGAATTTTGTCAGAAAGATTACAGATGCATTTCTTTTTTGCATTCTTTTTCTGTTTTATAACCAGATAGATACCTTACAGATAGTCATTACTTCACTTAATGTAAGGGCACTGGGTATTTCAAAAGATACTGGCTTTTCATCTGATGGTAGGCAGTGTTTTTTCATATAAGAAATAAATTTTTTGCAGAAGTTGTCAATTTCACAAAATATTGTTATAATTAATTCGTCCATAAGTTTATTCTCATGGTATGTTTTTTGTTATTATTTAATTATACCAAAAAAGGAAACTTATGGACTTTTTTTATCGAACTGACGTTAGTATAGGTTGTTCAACTTTTCCTGTCCACACTTATATACTAACACCATCATTGTGTGTGTTTTACCGCCACATATAGGACACATTATTCGTTCAGTTTTTTTCAAATTTACTCCCTCAGTTACCTGCCAACAGTAGTATGTATAACTCATTTACCTATTTTGACTGTTCTGACAGATTTGACATTTACTTGCTGATTTCATCAATAGGCGTAACAATAGGATTACCCGCTTTATCTACCAAAACAGCAATGCCACAGCCAGTTGTTATATTAGAGGAAATGAGCAGATAATTAACACCTGTTTCAATATCTACAATTATTTTTCGTACATTTGTAACTCCCTGAGAATATGTTTCTATAAAACGTTCATTAGACATTTTTGCCTCTCCTTTCTTCGGACACTTTACTTGCTGATTTCAGTTTGTCCATATTTCGTATAATACATTATTTCATTCTAAATGTCAAGTATTTCATACATTAAGATATAAATAATTACCCATCTACAATTACAAGCAAATGGGTAATCATGGAAATCTATTTTATTTTTCTTAATATAGCAATCGAAATCAATACCACTAACAAAAAGCCATTATACATTAGTCTTAATGTGTTTGCAAAAATGACAACATTTTCAACTATATGATACATATAATAACTGGCTATGTTCATAAAGACAAACAATGCAATTGAACCATAAAAACAAGATGTTCCGATAATGGCTCTACCGTGTTCATCACGTCCTTCTTTAGACACTACATAGACGATAAACAATATTGTATTTATAATCATAAGTACATATAAAATCCATATAAATACTTGACTATTCATTAACTCATAGAAAGTCATTTAGATGCCACCTCCCTAAAATCAAATAAATCCTCAATCGTAACATCAAATACTTTTGCTATACTGTAAGCCAGTAGCATAGACGGATTATAGCGGTTTCTTTCGAGCTGCATGATTGTCTGACGTGATACACCAACTAAATCCGCTAACTCCTGTTGCGTCATTCTTTTGGTTGCCCGATAAACATGAATCTTGCTGTCAAATTTATACTTATCCTTACTTGCCACCGGCACACCTCCTTTTTATTTTCTTACTATTGTGTAACTATGAGTATAACATATTTCTTGCATTTTGTGAAATAGAGTTTTTATATTGCCTAAATTTTTTAGAACAACAGATACCTATCCCTATTACATAGCTACTGCTTTTATCGTTGCAATGTTGTCTATAAATCTGCCTATATCATAATTGTACCTGCTCAAAATAAGGCAGCAAGGATTTCTCCTTGCTACTTTATTTTAATCTTAGTTATATATGATTTCTCTTTCTACAACATTCCTTGCACAATTCCGAATATTATTCATCTTTTTGACCCATTCAAGGTTTTGAGGTATGCTCAACCTTAAATATATAGAAAAAGATTGCTATGTACTGTTTAGGTGGTATATAATCAAAGGGTGAAGTAAATGGCATAGTTTTGTATGATAAATGTGAAAGGAATGGTCAATTATGAAAACTCTTCTGATTGCAGACGACAATCCACAAATATTAGATGTCTTAAAAGAATATGCTAAAAAAAATGATTATGATGTTTATACTGCCAGAACAGGGGTAGAAGCATTAGAACTATTTGGAAAAGTAAAATTCGATGCTATTTTGTTGGATGTTATGATGCCAGAAATGGACGGATTTGAGGTATGTAGGCAGATACGAAAATCTTCTATGGTGCCAATTATTATGATTACTGCTCGTGGAGAAGATTTTGAACGTGTTATGGGGCTTGATATTGGTGCAGATGATTATGTTGTTAAACCGTTTTCTGCAATTGAGGTTATGGCAAGACTTAGAGCAGTTCTAAGGCGGATTGATGTTGTCGAATATGAAACGGATGGGAATATCCAAAAAGGGAATTTATGTATATCGCTTGATAAATATAAGGTAACCGTAGACGGTCAGGAAGTACATCTAACTAAAAAGGAAACGGAAATATTGTGGCTACTATCCTCTCATATAGGAAACGTATTTACTAGAGGAAATATACTTGACACTGTCTGGGGCTATGACTATTATGGGGATGATCGCACAGTGGACACTCATATTAAAAGACTTCGAGCTAAATTAGATAGATTCAGCCATCCAAAGTGGGCTATTGAAACTGTCCGTGGAGTAGGGTATAAGTTTGAGGAACTGCCATGAATAAAATGACAAAAAAGCTTTTTTCCTATTTTGCAGCGATATTGATTTTTCTTTCACTAACTGCTTTCTTTGGATTTGTTTTGGTTTTACGCTATTACTCATTTCGGCAGCGTGAGATAGACCTACAAGCAAGAGCAGAAACGATTCAGGAACAGTTAGAACAGTTTATGCAAATGAGTGGTCCAAAACAGGGCAAAGGAGCCTATTTGAAATTTATTGATGATATTGCAATGGCAGATGCATATATTATAGATACCGCTGGAAATCCATTTTCCTATGGAAAAAATGCAATTGCTAAAAATCTTCCATCTGAGGAAGTAAAAGAATTTGCCGCTCGTGTTTTTGCGAGCGGTACCTATGAGCATAGCAGGAAGAACGATAAAGAAGGCAACCCGATTTTTTATGCAGGAGTACCAGTTCGTGCAAATGGGCAGATAGTGGCTGCTATGGTTATTCATGATAATGTCTCCATTGACCAGTATGGCTTCCTTCTTGCAGTTACGGTACTTGGTATTTGTATGACATCGGCGCTTGTGCTTTCACTTTTGTTGGCTATTGTTCTATCCAAACGCTTTATATCTCCAATCCGGCAGATTGCTCTTACAATAAAAGAACTGACTCTTGGGAACTATCAAGTCAAGATGAAGGTTTATGATAAGACAGAATTAGGAGAACTGGCAAAAGAAACAGACATACTGGCACATAAACTAGATGCTGCCCGTGCAGAAAGCCAGAAGATGGAACAAATGCAAAAAGATTATATTTCAAATATTTCACATGAACTTCGAACACCAGTTACGGTGATAAGAAGCTCATTGGAAGCAATCTGCGATGGCACTGTGCGAGGAGAAAAGATAGAGGAGTACCAAATGCAGATGCTAGAGGAAAGTATTGCATTACAGCGGCTTGTCAATGATATGCTGGAATTGTCACGTTTGCAGAATAAAGATTTTCCGATTGAAAAAGAAGAGATGGATTTACTTTTAACATTGGAAGATGCAAAGCGTGCCGTGCGTGTGCTGGCACACAATAAGAAAATCAACATTTTCTATGAAAAAGATGTAGAAGAATGCCTGATAGAAGGTGATTATGGGCGGTTAAGGCAGATGTTTATAGCAGTGTTGGATAATGCCATAAAATATTCAGAATTTGGTAAAACTGTAAACGTGAAGGCTGCCAAACAGGAGTGTGGAATTGTAATATCTATCAAAGACTACGGCTGTGGCATTCCAAAAGATGAATTGGACAATATTTTCACAAAATTTTACCGTGCTGGTCAGCGCAGAGAAAAGGGTTCTGGTCTTGGTCTTTCTATTATAAAAAACATAGCGGAAAGGCACGATATACAGATAACTATAGAGAGTGTCTGGCAAGAGGGGACAACTGTTCGGTTTACAATTCCAGATACGATAATTGTTCATTTTGATTAAAATCTTCACTCAAATGTTCTGAAAACGTCATACAAACGTCACATTCGTTTTATAAGTTGTATATAAACATAAGGCAATAATAATAAAATAAAACGGAGGTAATTATTATGAGAAAAACAGCAATAACAATATTAGTGGCAGCAATGGTTTTAACAACAAGTATTCCAACAACAGCAATGGCAGCTGGTAGAGGAAGGAACTGTCCTTATAATTATGTAGATGCAGACGGAGATGGATATTGTGACTATTATGGATGTGGATGGGGAAATGGACAAGGCAGATGTAACGGAGGCAGATGGAATGGACAGGGTATGGGATGTCAATTTGCAGATATAGACGGAGATGGCATCTGTGACTATTATACGGATGAAAATGGTAATGGTATTTGTGACCGCAGAGAAAATATAGTTGTTGATGAAACCGACGTTATAGGTGTTCCACAATCTATAAATTTACAGAAGGGAAAATCCAAAATTTTAAAATTTGGTACAGGAAAAAATACCTACTATTCTTCCAACAGCAGAGTGGCAAAAGTGAATCAAGAAGGAAAGATTACAGCGAAAGCAAAAGGCAATGCAATTATTACCATTAAAAACGGAGCAAAAATCATGAAGTGTAAAGTTATTGTGAAATAGCAGATATATTACTTTAAAACTTTATGCTTTTACAAAAATTATTTATCTGATAGAAAAAAATTAAGGGTTGACAAATAATCTGAAAAGAGTATACTAAACAATAATTAAATATTTGTTTAAACTGTTGAAGTGGAGATAAAAATGAAATATGTGCTTACAGAGAGCGGAACATTGCTGGAAGTTTCGTAGCAACAGTTCATTAAATGGACCACTGAGGGCATAGTCAAAAGGATTTTAACATAGTTAAAACCTGAGTATTCTATGACGTGGAGACATACGTTAGTTGTCGGGAATATGTTGGTATTTCGCAAAGAGTATGGGAGACCATAAAACAAGGTGGCACCGCGGTTAAAAATAATTCGTCCTTGGTTATTATTATATAATAATAGCCAAGGACTTTTTTGTATGGAGGTATAAGATGAGTAAAGGAAGATATGGTATTCATGGTGGACAATATGTACCTGAAACACTTATGAATGAAATTACAAGGCTCGAAAAAGAGTATGAATTTTATAAAAATGATGCAGGGTTTAATGAAGAACTTGACACTTTATTAAGAGAGTATGCAGGACGACCATCCCTTTTATATTTTGCTGAAAAGATGACTAAGGATTTAGGCGGTGCTAAAATATATTTTAAACGTGAAGATTTAAACCATACTGGTTCCCACAAGATAAATAACGTGCTTGGTCAGGCACTTCTTGCAAAGAAAATGGGTAAAAAGCGTATTATTGCGGAAACAGGTGCGGGACAGCATGGCGTTGCAACAGCAACAGCAGCAGCACTTCTTAGACTTGAATGTGAAATTTATATGGGAAAAGAAGACACTATAAGACAGGCGTTGAATGTATATCGTATGGAATTGCTTGGAGCAAAGGTGCATCCTGTAGAAAGTGGTACAATGACACTTAAAGATGCAGTAAATGAATGTATGCGTGAGTGGACTTCAAGAGTCGATGATACTTTATATGTGCTTGGTTCTGTAATGGGACCACATCCTTTCCCTATGATTGTAAGGGATTTTCAAAGCGTGATAAGCAGGGAAGCAAGGGCACAGATACTTGAAAAAGAAGGACGGCTTCCTGATATTGTAACGGCGTGTGTAGGCGGTGGTAGTAATTCTATGGGTATGTTTTATGAATTTATAGGTGATGAAAGTGTGCAGTTAATTGGATGTGAAGCAGCAGGAAAAGGAGTAGATACAGATAGGACTGCGGCTACAATGGCTACTGGTACAGAAGGGATATTTCATGGTATGAAGTCATATTTTTGCCAAGATGAATATGGACAGATTGCACCAGTTTATTCTATATCGGCAGGGCTTGACTATCCTGGAGTAGGACCAGAACACGCATATCTTAAAGATATTGGTAGAGCAACGTATGTACCAGTTACAGATGATGAAGCTGTGGCTGCATTTGAATATATTGCAAGACAGGAAGGTATAATTGCTGCTATAGAAAGTTCGCACGCAGTTGCACATATTATGAAGATTGCACCAAAGATGGATAAAGACAAAATAATTATCTGCTGTCTTTCAGGGCGTGGTGACAAAGATGTGGCAGCTATTGCAAGATATAGGGGATGGGTACTTAACAGTTGAAATGAAATTATAAAAAATTATAAATAGTCTATTAATTTTTATAACATGATATGTCATAATCATGTATAGAGGTGAAAAATGAAATATTACACAATACATGAAATGACAGAAATTTTGGGAGTAACAGCACAGACTTTAAGAAACTGGGATAAATCAGGAAAACTGAAACCGCATCACACAAGTCCAAATGGTTATCGTTATTATTCAGAAGATGACTTAAATCGGTTACTAAATAAGCCTGTAAACAAACAAGGAAAAACAGTAGGTTATTGCCATGTAAGTTACCCGAAGCAGAAAAAAGAAAAAACACAAATTACAGCGTCAAATATCAAAAAAATATCTAAAGAATAAGAAAGGAGATAGTTACTGCAAAACAAGTAATATTATAAAAAGTGAAAAGAAGCTTTTAAAAATTACCCATAGATTGACTCAATAGTTTAGTTACTTAAAACAACACTATTGATATGTACCGATACGTTAGTCGGGAATTTACGCCTTTGGAGTGTCATACCAAACGTGAGTAGATTATGGCTTGTCATTTCAAAAACGGACACGTTGAACAAGGAATGAAACATAAAAGTTTTATTTATAACTTTTTATAAGTTTTCAGTAACAGATTGATTTATATGAGTAGAATTAAAAATGCATTTGATGGTAAAAAGGCATTTATAGGCTTTGTGACAGCAGGAGACCCAAGTCTTTCTAAAACAGAAGAATTTGTACTGGAAATGGAAAGAGCAGGGGCATCGCTTGTAGAACTTGGAATACCATTTTCAGACCTAATAGCAGAAGGTCCTATTATACAAGATGCTAATATAAGAGCATTATCAGCAGGGTGTACAACTGATAAAATATTTAATATGGTTAAATCACTTAGGTTAAAAACACAGATACCTCTTGTATTTTTGGCATATGCTAACAGTTTATATAAATATGGCTATGAAGCATTCTGTAAAAAGTGCAGTGAAACAGGAATAGATGGTTTTATAATACCTGACTTGCCATTTGAAGAAAGAGATGAGCTGTCTGGTATTGCGGCAGCAAATGGGGTTGAGCTTGTATCACTTATTGCACCTACTTCTGAACAGAGAATACAAATGATAGCAAAACAGGCAACAGGATTTATATATGTTGTTTCATCAATGGGTGTAACTGACATAAGAAATGAAAGAAAAACTGATATAGAGTCAATAATAAAAATCATACACAGTGTTACAGATACACCAGTTGCAGTTGAATTTGGAATAAATACTAAGGAACAGGTTGCAAAGTATACAAGTATTGCAGATGGTGCAATAGTTGGAAGTGATATTGTAGAGATTATCGCAAAATATGGAGAAGATGCCGGAAGCTATATATATAACTATGTATCAGAGCTAGTGATGAAAATTTCTTGACAAAAAGTCGGCATATTGTTAAAATCTAACATAGTGCAGAATATAGTTACAAGATAAGAAAGAGCAGGGAATAAATATGAGAAAAAAGGTTTTATCAATTCTTGTAGACAATACATCAGGAGTTTTAAACCGCGTTTCAGGGCTTTTTAGCAGGCGTGGATATAACATAGACAGTCTTACAGTTGGCGAAACAGAAAATCCTGCATTTTCACGTATGACAGTTGTTGTCAGGGGAGATGACCGCATACTTGATCAGATAGAGAAACAGGTTGCTAAGCTTGAAGATGTAAGATGTGTAAAAGAACTTAAAGGCGGTTATTCGGTATGCCGTGAGCTTGTTCTTGTTACAGTAGGTGTAAGTGCGGAGGAAAGACCAGCAGTTGTGGCGGTTGCTAATATATTCCGTGCTAAAATTGTTGATGTTGCAATAGACAGCATGATGATTGAGCTTACTGGAAACCAAGCGAAGTTAAATGCTTTTATTAAGCTTCTTGATGGTTATGAGATTAAGGAGCTAGTACGCACAGGAATTGCAGGCCTTAGCCGTGGGGCAGAAACTCTTTTAGACGAATAGGGCTTTTGTATATTTATTGGTTTTGGTTTGTGTATATAAATTTTATTTTTCTATAGGAGGGAAAAAAAATGTCAGAAGCAAGGATTTTTTATCAAGAGGATTGTAATTTATCCTTATTGGAAGGCAAGACAATTGCTATAATTGGTTATGGAAGTCAGGGGCATGCACATGCCTTAAACTTAAAAGATTCAGGATGTCATGTAATAATTGGTCTTTATGAAGGTTCAAAATCATGGGATAAGGCTATAAAACAAGGTTTTGAAGTATTTACCGCAGCAGAGGCTGCAAAACAGGCAGACATTATTATGATTCTTATTAATGATGAGAAGCAGGCTGCTATGTATAACAAAGATATTGCTCCAAACCTTGAAGCAGGCAATATGTTGATGTTTGCACATGGTTTCGCAATTCATTTTAACCAGATTATTCCTCCAAAAGATGTAGATGTTACAATGATTGCTCCAAAGGGACCGGGACATACAGTACGTTCAGAATATCAGGAGGGCAAAGGTGTTCCTTGTCTTGTTGCAGTGCATCAAGATGCTACTGGCAAAGCACAAGAGATGGCATTAGCATATGCTTTAGGTATTGGTGGTGCAAGAGCTGGTGTTCTTGAGACAACATTCCGTACAGAGACAGAGACAGACCTTTTTGGTGAGCAGGCTGTGCTTTGTGGTGGTGTATGTGCACTTATGCAGGCTGGTTTTGAAACTTTATGCGAAGCTGGCTATGACCCAAGAAATGCTTACTTTGAGTGTATACATGAAATGAAACTTATCGTTGACCTTATTTACCAGTCAGGTTTTGCTGGAATGAGATATTCTATTTCTAATACAGCAGAGTATGGCGATTATATAACAGGACCAAAGATTATTACAGAAGAAACAAAGAAAACTATGAAGAAAATTCTTTCTGATATACAGGATGGAACATTTGCAAAAGATTTCCTTTTAGATATGTCACCAGCAGGCGGACAGGCACATTTCAAAGCACTTAGAAAAGTCGCTTCTGAGCACCCATCTGAGAAAATCGGCGAGGAAGTACGTAAGCTTTATAGCTGGAATAATGAAGATGAAAAGCTTATTAACAACTAATTTGATTAATTTTGTGAATAATAATATTAAAAGCGGGCATACCAAATATGTCCGTTTTTCGTATTAAATACTTGTCTTATTGTATATCTTGAAGTATAATTAAACAAAAAGTAATAAAATCTTAATATTTGGAGGTGTTTATAATGGTTTTATTAGCGGGTGTAATAGCAGGTGTAGTTATTATAGCAGTTGTGGTAGCTGGTATAGTAACAGCAATAACGGCAGCAGCAAAGGATTGTTTAAATGATGACTAAGACAGTAAAAGTTGGCAATTTACTTTTTGGGGACAAGATACCCAAAATATGTGTTCCAATTATTGAAAATAACCACAATGATATACTTAAAATGGCAAAGACTGTATATGCAAGTGAAGCAGATATTGTAGAATGGCGTGTTGATTTTTATAAGGATTTTAACAATATAGATTCTATAAACAAGACCCTTATGTGCATTAAAGAAATTCTTAATGACAAGCCTCTGTTATTTACATTTAGAACTGCATATGAAGGCGGCGAAAAAAATATAAGCTATGGAGAATATTGCATCTTACTAAAAGAGGCAGCGATAAATGCAGATATAGTAGATATTGAAGTGTACCGCTCAGACAATATGAAGAATATCTCCGAAGTTATAAGTTTTGTTAAGAAGTCATCTGTGGTTATAGGCTCTTACCACGATTTTAATAAGACACCAGAAACAAACGAAATTATAGACAGGCTGAAGTATATGGACAGTGTTGGTGCAGATATTCCAAAGATTGCAGTGATGCCTAGATGCAAGATGGATGTTATAAGGCTTATGGAAGCGTCTGTGAAAGCACAAGAAATGCTTAGTAGACCTGTTATTACTATGTCAATGTCAGCTACAGGACTTGTAAGTAGGGTAGCAGCAGAGATTACGGGTTCTGCAGTGACATTTGGGTGTATAGGTACACCAAGTGCCCCCGGGCAGATAGAAGTAAGTATACTTAAAGAGTTTATAAATTTACTACATTTCCAACAGGAAAGGGAATAAAACATGGCTAATCTTAAAGGACATATTTTTTTAATTGGGTTTATGGGAGTTGGCAAAACTAGCACTTCAAAAGCTTTAAGTCGTATTTTAGGCGTAAGTGACAGAGATACTGATTTAATGATTGTTGAAAAAGAGGGCTGTAGTATTGCCAAAATTTTTGAAAAAAAAGGTGAAAAGTATTTTCGCAGTTTAGAAACTGGAATACTTGATGATATTAAAAATTTTAAACCATGTGTGATATCATGTGGGGGCGGAATGGTTCTGCGTGAAGAAAATATAAGAAAGATGAAAGAATCAGGCAGGATTGTGCTTTTGTCTGCCACCCCTGAGACAATATATTCACATGTAAAAGGAAGTCAAAGCAGACCACTTCTTAATGGAAATATGAATGTTCCTTATATAAAGAAACTTATGGAGGAGAGAATGCCAAAGTATATTGCAGCGGCAGATTTTGTAATAGAGACAGATGGTATTAATCCAAAAGAAGTAGCAAGTAAAATAGTAGATACATACTTGAAATATATTCCAAAATAAGATACACTATAAAAAGTTAAAAGCCATAGGCTACGCTACATTTAAGGAGGATTATAATATATGGTATCAGCAGGTGATTTTAGAAATGGTTTAACTATTGAATTTGAGGGCAATGTATACCAAGTAATTGAGTTCCAACATGTAAAGCCAGGTAAAGGAGCTGCATTTGTCAGGACTAAACTTAAAAATATTAAAAGTGGTGGCATAGTTGAAAAAACTTTCCGTCCTACTGAAAAATGCCCACAGGCTCATATAGAACGTTCTGATATGCAGTATTTATACAGTGATGATATGTATCATTTTATGAATACAGAAACATATGACCAGATTGATATGACAGCAGACCAAGTTGGCGATGCTCTCAAATTTGTAAAAGAGAATGAAATGGTAAAGATGCTTTCACACAATGGTGAAGTGTTTGCTATTGAACCACCGCTTTTTGTAGAATTAGAGGTGACAGAGACTGAACCCGGGTTTAAAGGTGATACAGCACAGGGTGCAAATAAGCCAGCTATTGTAGAAACTGGTGCACAAGTTGCAGTTCCACTTTTTGTAGAAACTGGCGACCGTATAAGTATTGATACACGTACAGGTGAATATCTTAAGAGAGTATAGTTTTTTAACTCATTTAGTATTTAAAGCAGCTCCCATCAATAACTGAAAGGAGCTGCTTTTTTGCGTTAAATACTTTCTAGCTAATTTCGTTTACAGTCTCTTTAAGAGTTCTTCTCTCTGTGCCTCAAAGCCGGGCTTTCCAAGGAGTGCAAACATATTCTTTTTATAGCTTTCAACACCAGGCTGGTTAAATGGATTAACACCAAGCACATATCCGCTAATGCCACACGCAAATTCAAAGAAATAGAACAACTGACCAAGATAGAATTCATTTTGTTCAGGAATCTTTACAGTCAGGTTTGGTACATTGCCATCTGTATGTGCAAGCTGTGTACCTTTCATAGCATTTTTGTTTATAAAATCAAGTGTTTTGCCTGTCAAGTAATTAAGCCCATCAAGGTCTACAGGTTCTTCTTCAATAGTAAGGTCAAATGAAGGTTTGTCAAGCTCCATTACTGTTTCAAACATTATACGGCTGCCGTCCTGAATAAACTGTCCCATTGAATGAAGGTCAGTGGTTAAGTCTACAGATGCAGGGAATATACCTTTTTGGTCTTTTCCTTCGCTCTCACCATAGAGCTGTTTCCACCATTCTGCCACAAAATGCAGTATTGGCTCGTAATTGCAAAGTATTTCTGTACTCTTGCCTTTGCGCAAAAGGATATTACGTATTGCTGCGTATTGGAGAGCGTCATTGTCATCAAAGTTCTTGTTTAAGCACACTTCTCTCATTGAAGCAGCACCTTCCATAAGCTTTGAAATATCTGCACCGCTGGCTGCTATAGGAAGGAGACCTACTGCTGTCAACACAGAAAAACGACCACCAACATCATCAGGTACTACAAATGTCTCATAACCTTCTTCAGTAGCAAGACTCTTTAATGCTCCCCTTGCTTTATCTGTTGTTGCGTAAATTCTCTTTGCAGCTTCTTCTTTGCCGTATTTCTTTTCAAGCATATTTTTAAAGATACGGAAAGCAACTGCTGGCTCTGTTGTAGTACCAGATTTGCTGATAACATTTACAGAGAAATCTCTGTCACCAATTACTTCGATAAGTTGTGAAATATATGTCCCACTCAAGTTATTTCCACAGAAATATATTTCAGGTGATTTACGGATATCTTTGCTAACAATATTGAAAAAACTGTGTCCTAAGAATTCGATTGCAGCCCTTGCACCTAAGTAAGAGCCACCAATGCCAATTACAACAAGAACTTCTGAGTCAGATTGGATTTTTTCAGCCGCTTTTTTAATACGATTAAACTCGTCTACATCGTAAGCCACTGGAAGGTCAATCCATCCAAGGAAGTCATTACCTGCACCTTCTCTGCTTAAAAGAACCTCTTTTGCATCATTGACAATTTTCTCCATAGACTTTACTTCGTCATCTGAGATTACATTACGTGCCAATGAATAGTCAAATTTTACTTGATTTGCCATATTTCCTCCATTCCGTTGTCTTAATGACAACATTTTTATTAATTGCTACTTACATATTTTAGCACAGTAACTAATTAATTGCTATAATATATAACAAATTTTATACATTTCTTACAAAGATATTGTTACTGTTCACATTCAATTAAACTATATATCATGATGTTGAGGTCAAAGGGTAGTTTGCCCCCAACTGATGCTACGGATTGCTACATTGCCCTGCAATTCCTGCAATCCTACCAACACCTCCAATCCCGCATATGTGCAAGCAAATCTGCTTCTTATTGGTATTTGGTGGGTCAAGCTAGTATCATATCATAATATTAAGAATAATTTTCTAGATTTCCAAATTTTGTATACTGTGACAGCCATGCAAGCTTAACTGAACCTGTAGGACCACTTCTCTGTTTGGCGATAATTACTTCTGCAACACCCTTTTCTTCTGTATCAGGATTATAATATTCATCTCTGTATAAAAACATAACTACATCTGCATCCTGTTCAATAGCACCTGATTCGCGTAAATCTGAAAGCAGTGGTTTCTTTTCGGGACGCTGTTCGACTGCACGTGAAAGTTGTGATAGTGCAATAACAGGAACGTTAAGCTCTCTTGCCATTATTTTTAATGTACGTGATATATCCGATATTTCCTGCTGCCTGTTCTCACCTCTTCTTCTGCCTGAGCCTGACATAAGCTGAAGATAATCTATTATAACAAGGTCAAGCCCTTTTTCAATTTTAAGCTTGCGACACTTTGAACGCAACTCCTGTGCAGTAATACCAGAAGTATCATCAATTACTAGATTCGAGTTTCCAATTCTTCGGACACTACCTACAAGCCTGTCCCAATCTTCATCCTCAAGATTGCCAGTTCTTAACTTCTGTGAATCAACATTTGAATTCATAGAAAGCATACGCTTTACAAGCTGTTCTTTACTCATTTCGAGGCTAAAAACTGCTATTGTGCTGTTCGTGTGTAGAGCCATATATTCTGCGATATTTAATACAAATGCGGTTTTG
>CANOID010000036.1 GCA_947565985.1 uncultured Lachnoclostridium sp. | reverse complement strand
AGAATATATATATTCTACATTGTTTGTATTGCCTTTAAGCCCTCTTTCTGTAAGGCTTGCTAGAGCCACAGAAACTTCCTTACCGACAATATTTGGTACTTTTGTAGTTTTTCTTTCAGGTCCTTTGCTGACGTGTATTGTAACAGCAGTTCCCTTTTTAACAGCAGAGCCAACAACTGGGTATGTACCACATACTAAACCAGCAGTTACGCTTTCGCTGTACATCTCATCTTGTCCTGCTACTGTAAGTCCAAGATTGATAAGTGCAGTCATTACACTATCCACCGAATCATTTACAAAATTTGGAATTGTAATATAATTTTGTTTACCTTGGCTGTAATAAACTGTTACTATTGTATATTTTTCGACTTTCTCACCAGCCGCCGGCTCTTGGTTTGTCACTTGGTTGGCTTCTTCATCTGATTCCACAGGTTTTAAACGATACTTAAGACTGGCACTTTCAAGCATATCTTCTGCTTCAGCGAGAGAGTGTCCCACAATTTCAGGTACTTCAACGGAATTTAAATCAGGTTCTGTAGAGGCTGCAGAAGAAGATGTCTCTGTTACTGTTGGTGCTGGTGTTGCTTGGGTCTGTACAGGCTTTTTTCCCCACCATCCGCTTACTTTGCCAATAATAAGCAGTATTACTATTATAATTATGACTGCAACCGCGACACTGCATATTTTAAGTATTTTTTCCAGTCTTGGGTCTATAGTATCTTCGTCAACAATTTCTTCTTCTCTTGTTATTTCAGGAGCTGCCTTTGCAGCTTCTTTTATATTACCTAATTCTGAATCTGAAAGCATAATAGTAGGCGAGTCTGAATTATCTTCCATGAACATCACATAATTGCCATCAGGCTCTGCTAGAGAACGTTTTAAATCTGCAATAAGTGCTGCAACTGACATATAACGCATATCTGGTTTTTTCTGCATACACTTTTGCACTATCTTAGAAAGGCTTAATGGTATATCTGGCTCTACCATATCAAGGGTAGCAGCTTCTTCTTGTATGTGTGCCAGTGCAACTGTAACTGTACTTTCTCCCTCAAATGGGACTCTTCCTGAAAGCATCTCATACATTGTAACACCAAGGGAATAGATGTCACTTTTTTCATCACTATAGCCTCCCCTTGCCTGTTCAGGGCTTATATAGTGTACCGAACCCATAGCATTAGATGTAATTGTATTAGATGTTGCTGCTTTAGCAATCCCAAAATCAGTTACCTTTACCTTGCCTTCTTTAGAAATAATAATATTTTGAGGCTTGATATCACGATGTATAATATGGTTCTCATGTGCAACTTCCATGCCCTGTGCAATCTGTATACCTATACCAACTGCTTCCTTTACATCAAGCCTGCCTTTTTTTTCTATAAACTTTTTGAGGGTGATACCCTCTACAAGTTCCATTACAATATATGACAATCCGTTGTCATCGCCTACATCATATACATTTACAATATTAGGATGTGATAGTCCTGCAACAGACTGTGCTTCTACTCTAAACTTAGTTACATATTTCGCATCATTACTGTATTCCTGTTTTAATATCTTTATAGCAACAAATCGATTCAAGCGGTGGTCTTTGGCTTTGTATACATCTGCCATGCCTCCAGAGCCGACTTTGTCAATAATTTCATATCTTTCGCTTATTTTCATGCCCAGACTAATCATTCTATCCTCCAATCTGTTTCTAAAAACTATTAGTTTACTACCGCTAGGATTACTGTAATATTATCATAACCCCCGTTTTCATTTGCCTTGGCTATCAGCGAATTAACAGCCTTATCCATTGAGCTGCTATGTTTAATAATATATTCAATATCATCATCTTCAATCATGTTAGTAAGCCCATCTGTACACAAAAGTATAATATCTGATGTTTCCACTGATATTTCAAAATAATCTGCATATACTTGGTTGTCTATCCCAAGTGCTCTTGTTATTATATTTTTCTGTGGATGGATTCTGGCTTCTCTCTCTGTTATATCTCCTTTTTTTACCATCTCTTCCACAAGTGAGTGGTCACTTGTCACCTGTTTTATCTCATCACTTATTACATATAAGCGGGAATCTCCTATATTTGCCACATATAAGGTCTTATTAAACAGTGTACACGCCACAACTGTTGTACCCATTCCCTCATATTGGGGATATTTTTTGGCCTCTTCATAGACAATTTTATTGGCAGCCATAATTGCTTCATCAAATACTGTAACAGGCGTGTTATGTATGCTGCTTGATATTGATTTTACTATGTTTTCTACACAAAGTTTTGAAGCGTGGTCACCTGCTCTGTGACCACCCATACCATCAGCAGCTATCAGAAGATTCTGAAAACTGCCTACTGGCTGGTCACTGCAATAAAAATAATCTTGATTCATCGAACGTCTTTTTCCTATATCAGTCTTTGCATACGCTTTCATATAGCTTCCCTCCTTTGTTCTTATTGCGCAATTGGCCACAGGCAGCATCTATATCGCTGCCCATCTCTCTTCTAATGGTAACTGTTATATTCTTTTTTTCAAGTATAGATTTAAAACGCTGTATATTACTTCCATCAGAACGGCTGCCCATCCGTCCTTTTACAGGATTGAGAGGTATAAGGTTTACATGGCAGTTTAAACCATTAAGTAGTCTGGCAAGCTTTGTAGCACACTCAGAGCTGTCATTAATCCCCTCAATAAGACTGTATTCAAATGTTATTCTGCGACCTGTCTTTTCTATATAGTATCTGCACGCTTGTATTATGTCCTGTATGGAATATTTATTTGCAATCGGCATAATACTCTTACGAAGTTTATCATCAGGTGCATGGAGTGATACAGCTATGGTTATTCCAAGGTGTTCATTTACAAGCTCTATAAGTTTTTCTACAAGCCCACATGTAGAAAGGGTTATATTTCTTTGACTTATATTAACTCCATTTTTATCAGAAAGCATTTTTATAAATTTTATGACATTATTATAATTGTCCAGAGGTTCACCTATACCCATAAGTATTACATTAGAAACACGTTCACCTGTAACACGTTGTATATTATAAATCTGACTAAGCATTTCAGAAGGTTCTAAATTCCTGTTTAATCCTCCGACCGTTGATGCACAAAATTTGCAGCCCATACGACAGCCTACTTGTGTAGAAATACAGACACTATTGCCATGTTTATATTTCATTAGCACACTTTCTACTGTATTGCCATCAAAAAGCTGTATTAAATACTTGCGTGTTCCATCTGCCGATTTCTGCACCTCTATAATATTAGTGCCCCCTATAATACAGTCTTTATTAAGCTTTACCCTAAGCTCCTTTGGGATATTTGTCATATTATCAAATGAATTTACAAGCTTTTTATGTATCCACTCATAAAGCTGTTTTGCCCTAAAACTTTTTTCGTCCATGTTTTCAATGAATGTTACCATTTCATTAAAATCCAGATTCATTATATCCCTTTTTTCTAACTCTTCTACCAATATATCACCATCCATTACCTTTGATAAACGAAGCTGCAAAATAGCCATCTGTTCCCGCTATATGCGGAAGTACTTGTATAAATCCATCTTTTCCTGTATTGTTTTTAAGTATCTTTGGAAGAACTTCTTCTATAGATTCACTTACAAATGGTAAATTATTTTTTATCCATTGGAAATTTTCTATATTTTCTTCTGGTGTAATCGTGCAAGTGCTATAAACTAACCTGCCGCCCGGTTTTACATACTGTCCCGCAACACTTAATATCTTCTTTTGCAGTGCGGCAAGTGCTTTTATATCACTATGTTTAGTCTTATACTTTATATCGCACTTTTTACCTGTAACACCAAGCCCTGAGCATGGAAGGTCTGCTATAACAATGTCTGCTGTTTCTCTCCAGTCTTGTCTGTATACAAGTGCATCATTTATACATATTTCTATATTATCAAAGCCTGTCCTTTTTACATTGTTATGAATAAGCCTTGTCTTATTTTCTGAAATATCACATGAAATAACTTTTCCAGTTCCATTTAAAATATCTGCCGCATGAAGCGTCTTACCGCCGGGTGCGGCACAAATATCAATAACTGTGTTATTTGTTCTAATACGTGAAATAGCGGCAGTAAGCATTGAGCTTTCATCTTGTACTTGTATTAAACCATCTTTAAATGCCTTAAGCTCAGTAAGTCTGTTATAACCGCTTATATTTAATGCATATTCAAAAAATTTCCCACTGTCTATTTCTACACCCTCTGCTTTGAGTATATCTGTTATTGTAACAATAGCTGCTTTAGAAAGATTGCATCTAACACAAGTATATTTGTTTTTATCTAAAAATGCGTTTAATATTTTTTTGGTTATTTCTTCGCCATATTCACTGTTAAATCTGTTTACAATCCACTCTGGCATCGAATATTGCACAGATAAGGACGAATATTTTATGTTATCTTTATTTCGGATAATATTCCTTAAAACTCCATTTACAAATCCACTTAGTCCTTTATATCCACGTTTAATCACTAGTTTTACAGCTTCATCACAGGCAGCAGCATCTGGCACGCTTTCCATATAAAATATCTGATAAACAGACATACGTAAGACATTTCTTATTATCGGCTTCATCTTTCTAACTTTTACATTTGAAAAACATTCTATTATATAGTCAAGTGTTATAGCTCTTTCAATCACTCCTTCACAAAGTCTTGAAATAAAAGCTCTATCTCTTTTATCTTTAATAACACCACTATCTAAGACATCATGAAGTGCCTTGTCCGAATATGCCCCGTTTTCCATAATTTCTACAATGATATTTAATACATAGGCACGCGGATTTATACTGCCAGATGTATTGTTTTTATTATTACTTTTTTTGTTCAAACTGCTCTCCCTTTTCTATTTTATAACCTCTTAAGAAAGCTTCTGTTTCCATTTTTTTCTTTCCTTCAAGCTGCAGTGAAGTAATAGCAAGATATCCATTGCCAGTCTTTACTACTATTTTATTCTTCTCTACAGCAGTAATTGTACCTGACAGTGCAGATACATCTGCTATACCAGCATTTTTAGCACTGTCTTCGGACAGTACATCTGCTCCCCATATCTTAAGTGTTTTTCCATGTATATGTGTAAATGCACATGGCCATGGGTCAAGTCCTCTTATAAGCCTTTCGATTTCTTGTGCTGGAGCGTTAAAGTCAATATTGCCCATTTCTTTTTTTAACATCTTTGCATAAGTATGTTCTTCGGAATTCTGCTTAACAGGATTTAAAAGTCCCTTTTCTGCCATATCAAGCACTTCAATTACCATAGGTCCTCCAAGTGCTGCAAGTTTTTCAAAAAGACTTCCACTGGTTTCTTTTGCCTCAATTGGGCATTTTTTTACAAGAAGTATATCACCAGTATCTAGCCCTTCGTCCATCTGCATTATTGTAATACCACTTTCTCTATCCCCATTTATTATGGCACGTTGTATAGGTGCAGCACCTCGTAGTTTTGGCAAAAGCGACGCGTGTACATTTATACAACCATATTTTGGCAGATTTATTATTTCTGCTGGAAGTATCTGTCCAAAAGCAGCTACTATTATAACATCTGGATTTATATTGCACAGTTTTTCAATAAATTCTTTGTCACTTGCTTTTAAAGGCTGGTATATTTCTATTCCTGTCTCAATGGCAGCTTCTTTTACAGGAGAAGGTATTAATTTTTTACTTCTTCCCTTTGGCTGGTCAGGTTGTGTAACAACAGCTGCCACCTCATGTCTACTGTCTATAAGGTATTTGAATGTTCCAACCGCAAAATCTGGTGTTCCCATAAATACTATTCTCAAAAAATCACTCCTCTTCAGCATCAGCGGCATTTGTATCAACAAGATCCCCTTCCACTTTGGAAACATATAAGATACCTGAAAGGTGGTCTATCTCATGTTGTAATGCCCTTGCCAGCAATCCTTCACCTTCTATAATTATTTCCTCCATATGTTCATTATATGCTTTCACCTTAGCATAATTAGCCCTTGTGACAATACCGGACTTTCCCGGTACACTAAGACACGCTTCATGACCTGTCTGTTCACCAGAAAGCTCAATTATCTTTGGATTTATAAGAATTATAGGACTGTTGCCCTCTTCAGTCACATCTATTACAACTATCTGTTTAAGTACACCTATCTGTGGAGCAGCAAGCCCGACCCCACTAGCTTCGTACATTGTGTCAAGCATATCTCCAATAAGTATTGATGTACGTGGCGTAATCTTTTTAACTGGTTTTGTATTATGTGCCAGTATTTCATCTCCTATTGTCCTAATTTTTCTAATAGCCATCTTACTTAATCCTCTCTTAATTATAAAACTATCTTGTCATATTAAATTCAAAGTTAATCCCACAGTCATTATACTTTGTATCTTTTTCCTTAAAATCTTCTATACAATCCTTGACTGAACACAAGACACTATAACTAAAGCATTTTCCATAGACCATCTTGCGGTAGATATCTTTTGCCTTTGCTATAGGTGCATCCGTTGGACCAAGTACTGTTATCATCTCATACTTCTTTGTAAGCTCTGATACTTCTATGGCAAGCTTTGAAGCATTTTCCTCATTTTTTGAAAACACTAATATCCCTAGTATATTTGAAACTGGCGGATATTGCAACATCTGTCTTATAACTATTTCCTGTTTATAAAAACTTTCGTAGTCCTGTCTGGCTGCACAAATTATGCTGTAATGCTCTGGTTGGTACGTCTGTAATACTACCTCACCTTTTTTATTTCCTCTGCCTGCCCTGCCTGCTGCCTGTGCAATAAGTTGATATGTGCGTTCAGATGCTCTGTAATCCCCTGTGTTAAGCGATAAATCTGCTGCTATAATCCCTACAAGTGTTACATTTGGGAAATCATGCCCTTTTACTATCATCTGTGTACCAATAAGTATATCAGCTTCTCCGTTTTTAAAACGCTCAAGTATCTTGGAGTGTCCCTCTTTGCCACCTGTGGTATCAGCATCCATTCTTAATGTACGCACACATGGGAAATTTTTTTTAATCGCTTCCTCTACTTGCTGTGTTCCAATACCAAATATATCTATATACTTTGAACCACACGTTGGACATACATCAGGCATTGGTATCTCATACCCACAGAAGTGACATTTTAGCCTACTTACGGAACCCTTATAAATATGCGGTTTAAGTGATACAGAACAATGTGGGCAGCCTATAGCTTTCCCACATTGCCTACATGATATAGAGCCAGCATAGCCCCGCCTATTTATAAATATTATTGTCTGTTCATGTTTTATAAGCCTTTCTTTAATAAGACTACTTAATTTTTCACTAAATATTGAATAGTTCTTTTTTGCAAACTCTTCTCTTAAATCAACTATATATACATCTGGAAGCATGGCACCACCAGCTCGCTTCTCTAATTTAAAAAGTTTATATTCACCGTTTACAGCTCTGTAATAAGCTTCCAATGATGGAGTCGCAGAGCCAAGTATAACACTTGCACCCGTCATTTCCGCCCTGTGTATTGCCACTTCCCTTGTATGGTACTTAGGCGGCATTTCACTCTGGTAACTTGTTTCGTGTTCTTCGTCAATTACTATAAGCCCAAGATTTTTAAATGGCGTAAAAAGTGCAGAACGAGGTCCAATCATAATATCAATACTTCCCTCTTTTGCACGTACAAACTGGTCATATCTTTCACCATCGGAAAGTCTAGAATGTATAACCGAAACCCTTGTGCCAAAACGATTGTAGAATCTACTTACAGTTTGAAATGTAAGAGCTATTTCTGGTATAAGTACAATTGCTTGTTTTTGGTGTGCAACTACATCATCAATTACACTCATATAAACTTCTGTCTTACCGCTTCCTGTAACTCCATGTATTAAATATGTCTTTCTTATACCCTTGTTAAAATCAGACAATATACTATCTTTTATATACTGCTGTGTTTCATTAAGCATATGCTTATTTTCTGTAAAAGTCCCTTTTATAAAAGGATTGCGGTATTTTTTGGCAGATTCAATCCCTATTATATTTTTCTGTTTTAAACCATCAATAACTGTTTTAGACACCTTAAGCTCTTTTATAATAAAACCATAATCTATACCTTTATTATACAATACTTCGTCAAGTTCTAAAAGACACTTAAGTACACGTACCCTTGCAGTATTGTGCTTTTTGGCAAATTCTTCTATAAGAGCTTTCATTTGTTTCTTGTCTACAAGTGGAAAAACTGTTTTTACAACTTTTTCTTTTATTTCCCTTTTGACAGGCATAACGGCTCTGATTGCATCATTCATAGTCGAGCCATAGTTTTGTTTTATCCAGCCTGCAAGCGAAAGTAAATGAGATTCTGCGACAACTCCTTGTTTTTCAACGCTTATTATGCTTTTTATCTTTGATATATCCAATGAAGGTTTTTCTGACAAGTTTACTATATATCCTTTAAGTGGTCTGTTTCCATTACCAAAAGGTATCTGTACAAGCGAGCCTATGCTTATATCATTTTCTATTTCTGAAGGTACACTGTACTGAAACGTCTTGTCAAGGTTTTTTACAGATATATCAATAATTATATCAGCAAATAACATATAAATCTCCATCTGGTTTATTTGATAAAATTACCATCTAATACAACATCTGCAACAAGCTCCCTCTCGTCCATATGGTATTTTTTTCCATTAATTTCTTGATAATCCTCATGCCCTTTTCCAGCCAGCACAATTACGTCTCCTTCTTTTGCATTTTCTATAACATATCTGATTGCCTTTGCTCGGTCTATCACTGTAATATAATTTCCATTCGCTTTTTTAACACCTATTATAATATCATCAATAATAGCCTGTGGTTCTTCTCTACGTGGGTTATCAGAGGTCACTACTGTCAAGTCTGCAAGTCTTGATGATACCTCTCCCATTTCAAAACGTCTTTCCCTTGAGCGATTGCCGCCACATCCAAAAAGGCAGACAAGTCTCTTTGGATTATATTCTCTAAGAGTTGTTAAAAGGCTTTCTAAGCTCATTGCATTATGTGCATAATCTATTATCACAGTAAACTTTGGTGATACATTAAGCAGCTCCACCCTGCCTTTTACACGTATCTTTGCAAGTGACTTTTTTATTATATCATCAGAAACACCAAAATGCCTGCATATTGAAATAGCTGTCATGGAATTATATACACTGAACTTTCCAGGGATATCAATTTCTACATCCATATTTATAAGACCATCTAGGTGATATGCTACACCAAGTGTACCTTTTTTATCAAGAAGGTGTACATCAGAGGCTTTTATATCTGCTTTGTTTGAAAATCCATATGTCTCAACATCGCAAGTATGCTCTTTTAGTATCTCCTCAAGGTGACTGTCATCGGCGTTAAAAATGCCATGTCTGCACTGCTTAAATAAAAGACTTTTACAGTATATATAGTCAGCCAAATCCTTATGTTCGGCAGGTCCTATATGGTCAGGCTCTAAGTTTGTAAATATACCATAGTCAAATGTAAAGCCACTGACCCTGTGAAGCATAAGTCCTTGTGATGAAACTTCCATAACAACACATTTGCAGCCTGCATCAACCATCTTTCTAAATGTCTCTTGCACAACATATGATTCCGGCGTAGTATGAGAAGAAGGTATATGCACATCACCAATAATTGTTTCAATAGTTCCTATAAGCCCTGTTTTAATCCCAGAAGCTTCAAGCATAGAGCGTACCATATATGTTGCTGTAGTTTTGCCTTTAGTGCCTGTAATACCTATAGTTACAAGTTCATTTGCAGGATGTGCAAAATACGCTGCAGATAACATCGCAAGCACAACACGACTGTTCTTAACTTTAAGCACAGTTACATTATCAGGCACATCAACAGTTTTTTCAACAACAATTACAGTAGCACCATTACTTACTGCATCTATTGCAAAAATATGCCCATCTGATACTGCACCGCTTATACATACAAATAAAACTTTATCAAAAACCCTTCTTGAATCATATACGATACCAGAAACTTCTCTGTTAATATCCCCTTGTATACATTCGTAATCAATACCTTGAAGCAGTTTCGTTAAATCCATTAATATCCTCCTTTTATTCTTTATAATATCTCTATTTCACCCTCAAATACTGTTTCGGCAGGTCCTGTCATCCATATAGTACCTTTGTCATGGTCATAATTTATAAATAAATCTCCACCAAGTAAATGTACAGTCACTTCACTATCTGTTTTATCATTTAAAACACACGCAACCACGGCTGCACAAGTGCCTGTGCCACATGCAAGTGTTTCACCTGAACCTCTTTCCCATACACGCATATTAATTTCATTATGACTTAATATCTGCACAAACTCTGTATTAATTCTTTCTGGAAATGCCATATGATTTTCAAATGCTGGACCATATTTTTCAATGTCAAATTTATTAGTATCTTCAACAAAGACAACTGCGTGTGGGTTTCCCATAGATACACAGGTAACTCTATAATCTGTGTCCAGTACATTGAGTGGCTGGTCTATAAAACTTGCCAGATTGGTAACAACAGGTATCTGCAAAGGCTCTAAAATCGGTGTTCCCATATTTACTTTTACTAGAGATACTTTGCCGTCCTTTACTGTCAAGTCAAGATGCTTAATTCCACTTTTTGTTTCAAGTGATATCTGCTCTTTATTTGTAAGACCATGCTCATATACATACTTTGCAATACAACGTGCACCATTGCCGCACATTTTCCCTTCTGAACCATCTGCATTGTACATTGCCATCCTAAAATCTGCTATTTCAGATGGACATATTAATATAAGACCATCTGAACCTATACCAAAATGTCTGTCACTTACAAAGCGTGATATCTCGCTAGGGTTATCTAACATCTTTTCCATACAGTTTACATATACATAATCATTGCCACACCCATGCATCTTAGTAAACTTCATTTTCATATAGCAATCCTCCAAATTTTCTGTTATAATATTATCATAATATCCATTATAATGTATATTGAAAGAATTGCAAGGCAATGCAGGGTCAGTTTTAAATGGGAGGGATTTTGTTATGAGACATAAGATTGTATTAATGATTGGCGGCACAGAAACTTTAGAGTATTTTTCATACCAGTTAAAACAAGGTTTTGAAGCTATTGGCTATAAAACCTTTTTATTTGACCAGAGAATGGAAGAAGAAAGTGCAGAGGCTCTTTATAAATTTGCGGACCCATATGATACAATCCTTGTCACTTTCAATTTTGATGGTATACATTATGAAACATCGCTTTTTGGTGCAGATGGTATCTCTATATGGAATAAAAGAAAGATACCATGTGTAAATATAGTAGTAGACCATCCATTTTATTATCCCGAGCTATATGATATAATTCCTGATATTTTTTATAATATATATATTGACAGATACCACGGTCAATATATTAGAAAATTTTATTCACACATTAAATGTGGACCATTTCTTCCACTTGGTGGAACTTCATTATACCCTGATGGCAGTTTCCCAGATATAGACAAACGTCCTTATGATATAATATTTACAGGCAACTACACTCCTCCAGAAGAATTTGATCAGTATATTATACGCAATGGTGAAGAATATGCAGATTTTTATAATGATATAATTGACGACCTTATAGCAAATCCTAATCAACCTGACGACGCAGTTATAGAACGCCATATCTTAAAAGAAATACCAGATGCCTCATATGACCAACTGCGTAAAACACTTCCAAATATGATATTTATAGATACATATATAAGATTTTATTTTAGAGGAGAAGTTGTCAAATCTCTTATTGATAATGGAATAAAAGTACACTGTGTTGGTAAAGGATGGAACCGCTTATGTTGTCGTCGTCCTGAAAATCTTACATACACTTCAGGTGTATTATCAAAAGGATGTCTTGAAGCTTTATCGCAGAGTAAGTTATCACTTAACGTAATGCCATGGTTTAAGGATGGTGCTCACGACCGGATATTTAATTCTATGCTAAATGGTGCAATATGTTTAACTGACCACAGCAAATATCTTGATGAAATACTTATACCAAATAAGAATGTGGTCTTTTATGATTTAAAACAGCTTGAAATGCTTCCTTTTATTGTACACAGCCTTCTAAGTAACAAAGAATACATGGAGCATATACAAAAGGACGCATTCAAATATGCGATTGAAAACCACACATGGCATAATCGTGCCAAAGCACTACACAATGGGCTGCTTAAATTTATTTAAAACTTAAGATTAAGCATCTGGTGTTTGCTTCTGTTCTATACCAAAATGTCTATACGCAGCATCAGATGCGACCCTGCCTCTTGAAGTTCTAAGTAAAAACCCTTTTTGCACAAGATAAGGCTCATAGACATCTTCAAGTGTACCAGCATCTTCTCCTATTGAAACTGCAAGTGTATCAAGTCCTACTGGTCCTCCACCAAAACTATTTATAAGTGTTTTTAACACTAACCTATCTGTATTGTCAAGACCTGCCTTATCAACTTCAAGCAAATCCAATGCAAAATCTGCCACTTCTTTAGTTATATTGCCATCGTATTTTATCTGTGCGAAATCCCTAACACGTTTAAGCAGACGATTGGCAAGCCTTGGTGTTCCTCTAGACCTTCCTGCAAGCTCCGCCGCACCATCAGTGTCAAGTTCTACACCAAGCTTTATTGCTGAATTGCTAATTATTTGTACAAGTTCATCATTAGTATAAAATTCCAGCCTGTGTACAACACCAAATCTATCTCTTAAAGGTGCTGACAGCATACCTGCACGTGTGGTTGCACCCACTAGTGTAAACCTTGGCAGTTCAAGACGTATAGAACGTGCAGAAGCACCTTTACCTATAACCACATCAATAGCAAAGTCTTCCATTGCAGGGTAAAGCACCTCTTCTACTTGTCTGTTAAGCCTGTGTATTTCATCCACAAACAGCACATCACCATCTTGTAAATTATTAAGTATAGCTGCCATTTCACCGGGCTTTTCAATAGCTGGTCCTGCAGTAATTTTAAGGTTTACTCCCATTTCATTTGAAATAATTCCTGCAAGCGTTGTCTTGCCAAGACCAGGCGGTCCATATAAAAGAACATGGTCAAGTGAATCATTTCTCTGCTTTGCCGCTTCAATATAAATCTTAAGATTGTTCTTAACTTTCTCCTGTCCTATATAATCTTTTAAGTATTTAGGACGAAGACTTGTCTCAATACCTGCATCCTCTGTAGTAAACTCAGTTGTAATCGTTCTTTTAGCCATATTAAGAACCAGCCTTTCACTTTTACCTACCCATAATCTCTGCCGTGTCGACAAATTCAAATGGAGTCTGCTGGTAAACATAATAATTTACCCAGTTTGAGTACATTGCATTAGCAGCAGCTCTCCAAGTTAAATCTGGCTTTTTTGAGGTGTCGTTGTTTGGATAGTAATTTACTGGTATATCAGGGTTTATGCCTGCTGCCATATCTCTTTTATACTCTTGGTCCAGTGTAAGTCTATCATATTCAAGATGACCAAGCACAAAAATCTGGTTTGCAGTTTTTGAGAGGAGTATTAATTCGCCTGCTTCTTTAGAATCGGCAAGAACGATAAGGTCTTTGCAAGCTTTTATTTCTTCGTGGTCGACATATGTATTTCTTGAGTGTGGTGCATAGAATACATCGTCAAAGCCTCTTAGAAAGGGTATTTTGCGATGGTGAACACGGTGTTTATAGATACCAGTTATCTTTTTAGGCAGTATATGTTTATGTATTCCATAATGGTAATAAAGACCTGCCTGTGCACCCCAGCAAATGTGCAGCACAGAAGTGACATTAGTCTTTGACCAGTCCATAATTTTTGTAAGTTCATCCCAGTACTGTACTTCTTCAAATTCTAAATGTTCAATAGGTGCACCTGTAATTATAAGACCATCAAATTTTCTGTTTTTAATTTCATCATAAGTTCTATAAAATTCATTCAAATGGCTTTCAGGTGTGTGAGACCCTATATATGTTGCTGTTGTAAGAAATGTGATATCCATCTGGAGGGGAGTATTAGACAGACTTCTTAAAAGCTGTACTTCTGTATTTTCTTTTAATGGCATAAGATTGAGTACTGCTATATGAAGCGGTCTTATATCCTGACTGACTGCCCTTTGTTCATCCATCATAAATATATTTTCTTTTTCCATAACCTTTTTAGCAGGAAGGTTATTTTTTACTTTAATAGGCATAGTATTTTCACCATCTTTCTATAAATTTTATATCTAAACGATTATATTAAAACTTTTTATAAATTCTGCTTCTGTAATTATAGGAATATTTAGTTCTTTAGCCTTTTTATTTTTAGATGAATTGCTCATTATATCGTTATTAATAAGAAAACTTGTCTTTGAAGTTACATTTCCTGTAACTTTACCGCCTCTTGATTCAATTATTTCTTTTACTTCATTTCTGTTTGTAAAAATATTAGCTTTACCAGTGATAACAAAAGTAATGCCTGTCATATCTTTTTTACTGGAGTCACTTTCTTGTTTTTCAAACTGGATAACTTTTAATAGGTTGTTGATTGTCTTGTTATTGTCAGAATCCGCGAAAAAGTTTACAAATGATTCTGCAATTACTTCGCCAATACCATCTATGTTTACAAGTTCTTCTTTATTAGCGTGCCTTACTTTGTCAAAATTATTGTCCATATATTTACAAATCATTTTTGCATTTGCAATTCCAACATTTGGTATTCCAAGACTGTAGACAAATTTTGCAACAGTTGTCTTTCGTGCATTTTCTGTTGCTTTTACAAGTTTTTCAAAGGATTTTTCACCGAAACCCTCCATTTCTGTAATTTCAGTTTTGTATTTATCTAGGCTAAATAAACCAGCTAGTTCATGTACTAGTCCTTTTGCCACAAGTTTTTCTATTGTCGCTTCTGACAATCCATCTATATTCATTGCATCCCTGCTTACAAAATGTGAAATAGATTTTATCTTTTTCGCAAGACACTCTTTATTTTCACAGACAAGCACTTTTACTCCATTTTCTTCATGTATTGAAGTTTTTTTACCACATACGGGACATTCTTGCGGAATATTTATATTAGAGCTTTTGGTAAGATTTTCTGCAATCTGTGGAATTATCATATTTGCCTTGTAAACTTTTATTGTATCGCCTATACCAAGCTGCAATTGTTCTGCAATACTTAAGTTGTGTACGCTTGCTCTTGAAACTGTTGTGCCTTCAAGTTCTACCGGTTCAAATACAGCTATAGGATTTATAAGACCTGTCCTTGATGCACTCCATTCAATTTCAAGCAGTTTTGTTTCTGCAGTTTCATCCGCCCATTTAAATGCTATTGAATTTCTGGGAAATTTCGCAGTGTGACCAAGTGAATCTCCATATGCTATGTCTTCATATATAAGTACCAGTCCATCGGATGGGTGGTCATTCGATGTTATTTTATTGGAGAACCACTGAACCGTACTAGCAAGGTTTGTGGCATTTACTTTTTTATACTCTACTACGTCAAATCCCTGCTCTTTTAAAAATTCCATCTTTTTTGTCTGAGAATTTTCAAAATTAATACCTTTTGCCTCAACCAATGCAAAAGCGAAAAACTCCACATTTCTTTTTGCAGTTATTTCATTGTTTAATTGTCTAACTGAACCACTACATAAGTTTCTTGGGTTTTTATACCTTTCTTCTTCATCAAGAAGATTGTTTATGCGTTCAAATTCTGAGTAGGATATTATAGCTTCTCCTCTTAATACAAGATTACCTATAAATGGAATTTTAAGTGGTATATTTTTAAAAACTTTGGCATTGTTAGTAATTACCTCGCCAACGTGACCATTACCACGTGTAACTGCTTTAACGAGCTGACCATCACTATAGGTAAGAACTATTGTAAGACCATCCATTTTCCATGAAAGCAGCCCTTCTTTATCACCAAGCCATGTTACAAGCTGTTCTACATCTTTGGTTTTATCAAGAGAGAGCATTGGTGATGGATGTGTTTCTTTTGGCAGTGTGCTTAACACTTCATAGCCCACACGCTTAGTAGGACTTCCAGCAAGCACTATTCCTGATTCTTGTTCAAATTTTAACAGCTTGTCATATAACTGGTCATATTGAAAGTTGTCCATTATTTCGTCTTTGCCCTGATAATATACTTCTGATGCTTTATTGAGTTTTTCTACCAGTTCTTTCATATATTCTATGCCATTTGTCATGACAATCCGCCTCCTTAATATTTGTTTAACTGTCTTTTTAATTCAGCGATTTCTTCTTCTGTTAAATGACGATATCTACCTTTTTTAAGACCATCAAGGGTTATATTCATTACTCTGTCACGTCTTAGGTGTACAACTCTATAACCAAAGTATTCACACATACGCCTAATCTGACGGTTAAGCCCCTGTGTAAGTATTATGCGGAAACTATAGTCGCTTTCTTTCCAAACTTTGCATGGTTTTGTAACTGTATCTAAAATTGGTACTCCCTTTGCCATACCCTTAATAAAGCTGTCTGTAATTTTACTATCTGTTTTTACAAAATATTCCTTTTCATGTCCATAGCGACTCCGGAGAATTTTTTCCATAATATCCCCTTGATTAGTAAGAAGAAGAAGTCCTTCGGATGACTGGTCAAGTCTGCCTATTGGATATATTCTTTTATTATATCCGATATAATCGACTACATTCATCACTTTACTACCATTTTCGGTATTTGCCGTTGTACAAACAATTCCCTTTGGTTTATAAAATGCGATATATATTTCTTCTTCCTCTTTAAAAATGGTCTTTCCATCAACTGTAACTTGCTGGTTAGGTAAAACCCTTGTACCTGTTGTCGCACGCACTCCATCTATATATATTCTTCCTTCTTCTATTAGTTTATCTGCTACACGTCTTGAACAAACACCTGCTTCGCTTAAAAATTTATTGATTCGTACGCCTTGATTCGTTTTCATCAATCCTCCATGTCCATAAGATAATCAAAAGGTGATCTTATGGACCACCTTTTTTAATTTACTAAAACAAGCTATTAAGGCTTTGCTGTTGCTTTAGTTCCTTCTTTATCTATATTTTCATTTTCTTCTATAGCTTCATTGCTTTCGTTATTGCTCTCAAGCATTTCATAAAAATCCCTTACATCTTCATTGCTACTTACGATTTCTTCAAGTCTTTTCTGCACTGAATCTGCAATTTTTTTAATTTCTTCGCTGTTATCAAGTTTAGTGATTTCTTCTTGTGTTTCATTGTCTATTGTTCCAAGGTATATTTTAAAGTTGCCACTACTGTCTGTTTTAACATATAAAGCCGTTAGGGATGGAACTAATGTATCAATATCATAAACCTTGACATCGTAATAGGTATAAACCCTGTATGTACCTTCATCAGGACATTTTTTTATAGTGCATTCAATATTTTTGTATTCTTCAATATATTCAGCTTCTGCAACAAGACGTTTATTATCAAGTCGGTCAGCATCACTTACATATTCAGCCAATTTATTTATGTCTACACGTTGTTTAGCGTCCAAATAGCCTTCTACAAGTGATGAGATAGCAGATTTTATCTCACTTTCTGACATATTTGCAACAACACTTTGAGCATTGCTATTACTGCCACTGCTAATATTAGTATTATTTCCTTTATCTGTATTTCCTATGGAAAAATCAATAGATGGTGCAACCAGAGAAAATGTACCAAGTCCAATAAACATAATCGCTATGGTAAACATTAATATTAACTTTTTGTATTTAAACCGCATAAAATGCGTCCTTCCTTTCAAAAAAAGTTCTTTGATAAACGCATCTGGAGGGACTCGAACCCCCGGCACACGGTTCCGGAAACCGCTGCTCTATCCACTGAGCTACAGATGCAATAGTATGACAACGTTTCTTATTATAGCACAAATTATCAGAAAATGGAAGAGGCAATTTTTATAAAAAAACAGCAGTTGCAACAAAACAGTCAATAGGATATAATGAAATTTGTAAATATATGAAAGGCAGCAGAATAATGGATAAATTCTTTAACCAAAATACAAATGATGTAAGTATTTTAAAAGACCTTAAAGGTAGAATTCAAAATAATTTAAGTGGCTACTTGCGAATTGTACTTACTGCCGTTATAGTACTGATACAGTGTCTATTTATAATATTTCTTCCGTTTGCATTTCATAGTTCAACAGTTTATTTCTATTTTATCTGGGAAATTATATCTGTTATTGCTATTGTTACATTAGTCAACCGTAACCAAAGCCCTTCATATCGACTGGCGTGGATATCTATAGTTGTGATTTTACCTGTCAGTGGATTTATTATGTACTATTTATGGGGACGCTCAGGCGGCAGCAAACAGAGACTTGACCAGAATATGCTGCGGCAGATTTCGTATGGAAACCAGTTTCTGTCACAGGATGAAGATGTCTACCTTGATTTTATTTCTGACAATCCTATTGCAGGACGTATGGTAAAATATATGGAAACGGAAGGGTTTCCGCTTACTGCTGGCAATGGTGTGGATTTTTATCCTATGGGAGAAGATGTATTTGAAGAAATATTCAGGGATTTAGAAAAGGCAGAGAAATTTATATTGATTGATTTCTTTATTGTCGCTGAAGGCGGAATATGGGATAAAATGCATGAAATACTAAAACGCAAGATTAGTGAGGGTGTTGAAGTAAAGTTTTTATATGATGATTTTGGTGCTGCGATAAGAACACGCAAGTATTTTAAGCAGATTTTGGAGAATGAAGGGTTTGAAATTAGAGTTTTTAACCCTGTGCATAAATATATGGGTGAGCTGTATATGAATTTTCGTTCACATCAGAAAATTCTTGTAATTGATGGTGAAGTAGGATATACTGGTGGTTTTAATCTTGCAGATGAGTATGCTAATCTTATAGAGAGATTTGGTGTCTGGAAAGATACTGGTATACGTATAAGAGGTGAGGCAGTATGGGGACTTACTGTTGTTTTCTTACAGATGTGGGAAGCATCTGGAACGTCGGACAAACATATTGATTATCTTAACTACAAAGCTAATTTTATGTATAGCTGTGGAGATGTATACTGTCAAGTTATTTCAGATGGACCTGCCAATAATCCGAGTAACCCTATAGAAAGTATTTATAATCAAATGATTGTATTTTCTGATAAATACCTTTATATTACAACTCCTTACCTTATTATAGAGGACTATATGAAGACATCTTTAATTGAAGCGGCGAAACGTGGCGTTGATGTAAGGATTATAACTCCTAATATTCCTGATAAAAAGAATGTAAAACTGCTTACCAATTACAACTATGGTCCGCTTTTAAGAGAAGGTGTAAGGATTTACGAATATACGCCAGGTTTTATTCACGCTAAACAGATACTCACAGAAAATGCTGTTATAGTAGGTACTATTAATATGGATTACCGCAGTTTTTATCTGCATTATGAAAATGGTGTGTGGATGTCAGGAGATGCAATACAAGAAACTGTAAGGAAAGACTTCTTTGACACGTTTGAAATTAGTAAGGAAATAACATATGAGGAATGGCTTAACCGACCTTACAGTTGGAAACTTGTACAGCCTTTATTGAATCTTTTTTCAACACTGTTTTAATTGAATCTAAAGAATGAAAATATGGAGGATTTGTGAATTTATGATATATACAAATGTATGCAAACACTGTCATAAGGTATTTAAGTCAAAGATAAGAACTATGAGCTGCAATAACTGCCGCAACGAAGATTCTGACATATTAGATGATATTGTACAGTATTTAAAGCTCTATCCTAACAGTAATGCATTACAGATATCAGAGGAACTTTGCATACATCCATATGTGATAATTAAATATATGGACGAAGGGTGGCTTGGAGAGGCTCATGGGGAGTTTTCCAAGCTTCCAGACTGATTTCTTATCAGAAAGGTAAGGCATTTATTGTGATTAATTATATTATAGGAAAGCTTGTTTATATTACAGAGAACAGCATTATTGTCGAAAACGGCAGTATTGGATATGAAATATTTGTACCACTTTCTGTAGCTGGTAGAATAGGGCAAATTGGAAACGAAGTAAAGATTTACACATATATGTATATAAGGGAAGATTTATTACAGCTTTTTGGTTTTATTGAAAAGGATGAGCTTGACTTGTTTAAGCTTCTTATAACTGTAAGTGGAATAGGACCTAAAGGTGCACTGGGAATACTTGGGTCAATGAGTGCTGATGATTTAAGGTTTGCGGTTCTTGCAGATGATGTTAAAACGATTTCAAAGGCACCGGGAATAGGGACAAAGACCGCTGGTAAACTTATACTTGAATTGAAGGATAAACTTAAACTTAAAAATGTTGTAGATGATTCTTTTGAAAAAGGCAGTGGTGAAAGAGGTTTTGGAAATTCTGATGACACTTCAGTACAAATGGTGTCTGATGCAATTTCGGCACTTGCTGCACTTGGATATTCTCCATCAGATGCTATGAAAGCTGTCAAAAGTGTTGCAAGTGGCACATATTCAACAGTAGAGGAACTTTTAAAACTCAGTCTCAAAAGAATATAATTATAAATTATAACAAATAAATATTGATTTGGAAGTGAAAAATGAAAAAATCAACACTTTATCTTCTAACATATTTTTCTGTTTTTACTTTTTTCATCTTGCTTTTTGGCACAATTTTTTTAGCAGCAGGAAGTTATGATTACTGGAATGGATGGTTGTATTTGGGAGTATTTTGTATTCCAACATTTGCAATTACGGTTTATTTTTTGAGTAATGACCCAGCATTAATAGAAAGACGCATTTGTCCAAAGGAAACTAAACTAACACAAATTATTGGGCAGAGTGTCGCCACAATTCTTTTTTTTGGCGGCATCATTATTTTACCATCGTTAGATTATCGTTTTGGGTGGTCATCTGTTCCTGCCTTACTCTCTGTGCTTGGTGCTGTCACTGTTGTTGGAGGATTCATCATTGTATTCTTCGTTTTTAATGTAAACACATTTACTTCTCGTGCTATTGAACATATAGAAGGACAACAAGTAATTTCTTCAGGTCCATATTCAATTGTTAGGCATCCTATGTATAGTGGAGCGTCACTGATAATTCTCGCAACCCCACTTGTTCTGGATTCATTAATAGGGCTTGCTCCGGCGACTTTACTTATATTCGTTATAGTGTTAAGAATTTATGACGAAGAAAAAATGCTGAAAATAGAGTTGGCAGGATACAAGGAATACTGTAAAAAAGTAAAATCTAAATTGATACCATATGTGTGGTAATAAGAAAGTTTGAGCTTACCTTAAAGATGGTCATGTAAACTATCATTTAACGCCAATAGGCTTTTTGCTTCATCGTCTGTCCTTGTAACCTACGAACTCCACAGACGTAAATTCGGATAGTTCCTGCCCTATAACGGTATATACTATACATTTGTACCTTGTAAAGCTAATGGGATTGTGGCCACAGTATTCCAAAAAATTTTTGTGAAATACATATACATCCATTTGCAACAGCACGAAAGGCATGGTTTTTTGCAGATACCCAAAAAAATGTGCTTTTGCAAATGGTGTTTTATATACATTTTCCCTACAATTGTTATTATCACATTACTACGATAAACAATAAAGCATATGTGAAATCAGTTTTTTAGCTTTTTAGTGAGTCTGCCTTTAATGATAACTAAAAACATTATGCCAGCTATACCATAAAAAGCAGGATACAACGATACTGCTATATCTACAATAAAATTTCTTAAATTAACATCATTGGCTGAAACTTCCATAAAACTAGCATATATGATAGAATAAATACTACAAAAAATTCCGCTGGCAAACAGTGCTTTTTCCGCTAAAGAAATAGCATTAATAGCATTTTCGAGTTTCTGTATATTATCCGTTCTACGCAACAGAAATACAAAAGCATTGCCGAAATCCTTTAAATGACCTGCAAAATATAGCGAAAATACAAGTATAAAAACAATCTGTCCTAATGAAACTATGTCAATAAGATGAATAATATTGTCAATAATGGATACTGCTGACGAAAGCTGTAAAGAAAGAAAAAATATTGCAAATCCAGCCACCCATATAATACTAACAATAATATCCTTTACACTCCTTCTCTTTTGCTCTTCACTGTCTTTCATTAAATTCATAATATTTTCCTCCGCTTTTTCAGGATATGTATCCTGTGTAAGATGTTCTCCAGACAACAATTCATTTACATTAATATCTAAAATCCCACACAATGGCATTATCATAGAAATATCTGGTAGCCCATGACCGGTTTCCCATTTAGATACTGTTTTATCACTTATACCTAGTGCCTCGCCAAGCTGTTTCTGTGTCAGCTGTTTTTCTTTTCTCTGTTGTGCTATAAATCCACCTATTTTCTTCTGTTCCATAATTATAGCTCCTCCTTTCTATACCATAGCTATATCATAGCAAGAGAAGCTGTAATTTGTAAATCTACATATAGCAGATACGCTCTATATATGGCAGAATTATAAAGAAAATCGTGATGAAAGTATAAAGGAAGGTTAAAAAGAAGCCCAATATGTGTGGTATCCTGTTTCGTAGATGGTTACGAGTGGGATGCCTACACAGTGGGCTTTTAATAAATGCACGTTCAGATGTTGTTTCTGGACAATCTTCATACTATTTTTGTTATTTGTTCCTATGCCCAATCACCTGATCCAAGGTTTGATACAGCTTATCCACATCTACAGGTTTGGACAGATGTCCGTTCATACCACATTCCACCGACTTTTTCAAGTCATCATCAAAGGCGTTGGCTGACATGGCAATGATAGGAATAGAGCGGCAGTCTTCTCGATCCATACTCCGAATGGTTTTAGTAGCCTCCAGACCATCCATTACTGGCATCATGATATCCATTAGAATTACGTCATAGGTACCTGGTGGAGTGGAACGGATACGTTCTACTGCCTTGGCTCCATCACAGACCCACTCCACTTCAAAATTTCGCTCCTCCAATAAACACTGGGCAATCTCTGCGTTAATCTCGTTGTCCTCTACCACCAAGACGTGGAATCCATCAAATAAGCGAATCTCCTCTTTTTGTTCTTCCTCTTGCTGGTAACCCATGGTCAGAGAAATGGAAAAGCTAAAGGTACTGCCTTCGCCAAGCTCACTGCTTAGCTGAATATTGCTACCCATCATTTGGACAAGTCGGTTACTAATGGACAGTCCCAGTCCCGTTCCCTGTCGTTTTGCGGAATTTGCTTTGGCAACCTGTTCAAAAGAGCGGAACACTCTGCTCTGATCTTCCTTAGCAATGCCCATCCCAGTATCACTTACTGCAAAATAAATCTGAATGTTCTCTCCATCGGCGGCAGTCTCCTGCACAGTGAGAATTACTCGCCCTTTGGATGGGGTGAATTTTACTGCGTTACCTAGTAAATTGATAAGTACCTGACTAATTCGCACCTGATCTCCTTGAAACCAACTGTGAGTAAGCTCAATGTGCTGGATAAATTGTACCTCTTTCGCTGTCGCTTGAGGCGAAATAAGGTGCTGTATAGTATCTAGCATCTCATTTATATTGAAATTGATGGGATTTAGCTTCATCTTGCCACTCTCGATTTTAGACATATCTAAAATATCATTGATGAGTCCCAGCAGATAGTTGGAAGATGAGCGAATCTTTTGAAGGCAGTCCATTACCCGCTCTGGAGCTTGATCCCGCTGAAGAGCAATAGCTGTCATACCAATGATGCCATTCATAGGTGTACGAATCTCATGACTCATACGAGAAAGAAATTCCGATTTTGCCTTGCTGGCGATATCGTGCTGTTGTTGACTCAACTGACCCTGAATGACTCGACCAAGTTCGATTAGATTTTGTTTCTCCTCATGGTTTTCCAGCAACTGCGGCGGAACATCCAAAATGCAGATATTTCCGATGTAATTGCCGCTGTCATATAGGGGCAGTGTTATACCCTGTTGACCTGACATAACACTCAAAAAGCACTGGATAACACTCTGACGGCTGTCCTCTGAG
>CANOID010000035.1 GCA_947565985.1 uncultured Lachnoclostridium sp. | reverse complement strand
TCCATACCATTTGAAAGACGTACTCTGGCTGTTTTTCTAAGTGCTGAGTTAGGCTTTTTAGGAGTAGCAGTACGTACAGCAGTACAAACACCCCTCTTCTGTGGGGAACTCTGCTCTACAACTTTCTTATTAAGAGAGTTGTATGTGTACTGGAGTGCAGGAGAATTAGACTTCTTTTTTGAAACCTTTCTTCCTTTTCTTACTAACTGGTTGAATGTTGGCATTAATTTCACCTCCTGTTTATATATTTCAAATTTTTGGTTATTTATGCAAAGTTTGCATACTCGCTTATTTTAATATGCAAATATTTATTTGTCAACACTTTTATATTTTATTTTTTATTTTTCAGCTTTATTTCTTGAATTTTATTTTCCATGACAAAATAGTATCTATTTATATTGCCCGCTGGAAAGAACTCTTGAATCTTGCCATCTATCTGGCATGATAACTTCTCTACTCCGTTTAGACGAAGTATAGTACATTCCGATGCTGAATTAAGCAGGATTTCATTGTTATCATACATTCTGATTGTAGTATATTCACCACTAATTCCCATATCCAGTACAGTTTTTTCGTCCATATCATATACTTCTAGCTGGTATGGCTTGCCATTGCCACTGTTTTCAACAACCATTCCTACGTATTTTTGATTGCAAATTGCACTTTTTATTTTAGTCTTATAGGTCTTAGAATAAGCTTCTTTTGGTTGCTTTGCATTTTGCCATATACTAAATCCATTGTCTGTAAATATACATATGTTATTGCTGCCAAGAAATCTGACATCTGCAATTACAGTTTCATCGTAATTCTTTGCACCAACAAGACAGTTGGTATTTTGTCCGACATCTGTAAAATCGTAGAAAGCTACGCGACTTTGGATTTTACCACTTGTTACACATACATATGCTGCGGCTAGGTTAGTTCCCTCTGGTGAAATATCTATACATATAGGATATCCATCATCAATGTTAGTTGGTATCTCAACAAGTAGTTTATTGGATACATCATATGGGTCATATATATTTATTACATTAGAATTTGTTTGTTCAAGCAAAGCTGCGACTATACCATGCTCTGAAACACACGCTTGAACTATTGGATAATCCGTTGTAATTTCCTTGCTTTGCCCTTCACCGTTATATACAAAAAGGGATTTACTGCCTATATCTGCTACAATAACATAGTCGTCGCATACATCTATTGCTGGTGAAACCATATTATAACTGCCATTCCATATAGTCTGACCTGATGCATCAATCGCCGAAATTCCATCACGGCTGTATCTTAAGACTTTATTTTTATACGATTTATAGCGTGCAAAACTGTTGCCTGTTATTTCCGCTTCCTTTTTAATTTCATAAGATGTATACTGTCTATTCATAAATGAATTTAAAAGCAAAATAAATATACCACCTGCTGTAACAATGCAGGCAATACATATAATTATAAATATCGTTATTTTACGACGGCGCCCACTTATAACAGATATATCCTGTGAGCGCCCTACAAAACTATCCATATTCTATTCCCCTGTTCTTCTTTTGCAATTAAGTATAGCTTATCAAATAGTACAAAGCAAGCAATAAAGTTATTCTTTTGAAAAATCAGGTAATATTATACATTCTCCTTCATATATTTTATCAGAGTTTTTAATATTATTTACTTTCATCACCTTGTCAAGATAATAAAATGAGTGGTACTGTCTCCATACAATTTGACTTAATGTGTCGCCTGAACGTACAATATAGCTTTCATGTTTTCCATTGTATGAGCTTGTCTTTTTTGCAGTACTATTCTTTTTGGAAATAGTGTTTCTATCTTGCTCAGGATTTTTTGAAGGTGCTGCTGTGGTAGCAGTGGCACCAGTTTCATCTTGTGGTTTTTGTGTGCTGTTATTTTTATTGTTTGCTTTTTTATTGACATTTTTCTTTTCTGTACCATTATCTCTTTGTACAGAACTTTCACCTGTCATAACTGTTTTTGCCATAGTGTTGTCCATATAGCCTTCTACAGTAGCGACAGACGCTTCAAGACTTTTTATCTTGTCCATACTTCTGTATAAGAAACTCGCCCCCACAATCATTACAACAGCCATCGCGGCAGCTACTATATAACCAATGTGCTTTGTCTGTATAACGTTTTTATCTTCTTTTTCTTTAATAACACTGCGCATATTTTCAGTGACGTTATCCTGATAAGATGATTCTATACTGTTTTTATTTTTTCCTTTAAGCATATAATCCTGCATCTGCGGATTTTTTTCATAATAAGCCACAAAGCCGGGCTGTTCAATTAAATCACCATCATGCCATATAAAAATTTTTTCTTCTCTTTCAGATATATCTGTTACAAAAAGCAGTTTTCCATCTTCACTAAAATACTTTCCGTGTATTTGCCTTACAGAAGCATCAACTTTGCTGTTCCACATATTTACGCCACATCCCCACCCAAGCATCTGTGCTCCTGGAAAATTATCATGCATATCTTGATATATCTGATTCCATTTGTCGGCAGTAAGTTCTTTTGGTCCTTCCATTATATCACATCTGGCTGATACAGCACCATATATAAAGATACATCCTGCTGCCTTTTCTTTTCCTCTCTTTCCCAAAAATACAACTATTGCTTTCTCTTGTTTTTCATTAAATATCTGGTGTATATATGTCATTACATAATCTTCTATGTATATTTTCAAATGTCCATTTGTTTCACCTATCTGCCTTATATTTTCTGGCAGACGGCTGTACACATATTCCTTATGTGCTGACTCTTTAGCATACTCACCTAAGTTACCGAATTTCTTGTTTTCCATTCTGCATGCCACACCTTTCTAATGTTTTCTACGATTTTAACATTGTATATCTGTCTTTTTTGTCGAAAACAGTGTATTCATTTAGCTATCTTGACACTAAAATTCGACCTGCATAAAAAACTGCTATATGGGAATACTCAAAATTATAACGAAAAGAAAGGCGTAAATAAATATATGTCAGATATATCAACAGAAATAAAGTATTTTAACGTGTACCGCTCCTCATCTTTTTCTAAATTCGTAAAAACATTATTTATCCACTACGAAGAATGTCATGGCAAAAACCAGAATATAGTTTTTTTGTGTATTGGTTCAGACCGTGCAACTGGAGATTGTCTTGGTCCTATAACTGGGCATATACTGGCAAAAAATAATAAAAATCTTCCTGTATTTGGAACACTTTCATCACCTGTACACGCACAAAATCTTAGCAAGACTATTGATTTTATATATAATACTATATCTAACCCATATATTATAGCTATTGACGCATCACTTGGCATAAGACAGCATATTGGTCATGTAACAACAGGATATGGACCTCTATGTCCGGGTATTGGTGTCAATAAAAAACTGCCATGTGTTGGCAATGCATTTATAACAGGAATTGTAAATACATCTAACTCCAACAGCCATTTGACTTTACAGACAACAAAGCTTTCTACAGTAGTAGACCTTTCAGAGTTTATTGCACATGGTATTTTGCGTGCAATCGAAAAAAGAACAGATTTACATATCTGTTCTTCCTTCAAGTGCCCTGTATAAAGTTACTTCATCTATATATTCTAAGTCTCCGCCTGCGGGTACTCCACTCGCTATGCGGCTGACTCTTATTCCAAGTGGCTTTACAAGCTTACTTATATATGTAGCAGTTGTATCGCCCTCAAGGTTTTTATTGGTTGCTACAATAACTTCGCTAATATCTCCCTGTAACCTTGTCATAAGTTCAGCGAGTTTTATATCCTGTGGTCCGATTCCTGCCATAGGAGAAATAGCACCATGCAGTACATGGTATACTCCATCATATTTGCCCGTTTTTTCATAAGCTGCTAAATCTCTCGGATTTTCTACAACCATTATCTGCTTATGGTTTCTCTGTGGGCTTGAGCATACAGGACAGAGTTCGCCATCTGTATATGTGTAACACTCCTTACAGTAGTGAACATTTTTCTTTGCACTTGTTATTGCCTCTGCAAGAGCAATGGTTTGGTCTTCTGTCATATTTAATATATAAAAAGCAAGCCGCTGTGCGGATTTAACTCCTATGCCCGGAAGCCTTGATAGCTGTTCTACAAGATTAGTAATATGTGAACTATAAAATTCCATTAGTTAAAATAATCCTCCAAGACCACCTGTAAGCTGCTGCATCATTGCTGCATTTTCTTCTTCCATTTTACGCAGGGCTTCATTAGTAGCAGCTACTATTAAATCTTCAAGCATTTCTATATCATCAGGGTCCACTACTTCTGGTTCAAGCTTGACAGAAAGAACTTCCCTCTTGCCTGATACTTTTACTTTAACAGCACCTCCCCCTGCGGTTGCTTCCCACTCTTTTCCTTCTAACTCTTTCGACCTTTCTTCCATCTGTTTCTGCATACGCTGTGCCTGTTTCATAATATTGTTCATATTGCCAGGCATAGCACCACCCGGAAAACCTCCACGTTTTGCCATTGCTAAATCCTCCAAATTATAATTTATATTATTACAAATATTCTATATCATCAAAATGTATTATTTGTGACAAATCATCAAACTTTCTGTCTGTTTCTTCTGTTACAGTCCTTGTTTCTATCTCAATTTCCTGACCCGTAACATTGTTTATAAGAATTTTAAGGGCTTCTAGCTGTTTACACTCATCCTGTTTAAAATATCCTTCTTGTACAGAATCAGTAAATTGTAAAAGTAATGCACCACTATCAGATATGGTCTTTTTTGCATTATAAAGCATGGACTGTTCCACCCTGTTGCAATTATTTAAAATGTCTGACCAGCTTTTAACCACTTTTTCTATATCTGTTGGTACAGCCATAGGTTTTATCTGTGGTAATTCTTCTGGTTCTTTTATGGTAGGAGTCACTGTTTGTGAAACTATCTCTTTGATACCATAATGACTGTATTCTTCAATTTTATTTTCAAGCACTGCAATTCTTGAAATAATTGAAGACAAATCTTGTTGACTGTCCATCTGTGGTTTACAAAGTTTTATAAAGCAGATTTCTATTAGAACACGTTTCTGTGATGCATACCTTATCTGTCCAGACAGTTCTGACAGTATTTTTATATATCTTATCATAATATCTGCACCAGTGCTTCTGGCATCTTTTTGCATATTTACAAACTGTTCTGAAGAAACGTCAACTATCCCAGCGTCATCGACAGATGATGTTATAATTAACAGGTTTCTAAGATACCAGATAAACTCTGTTACAAACTGGTTTAAATCACGCCCAGACATCATCATACTGTCAACAAGCTTTACACATCCCATAATATCTGCATTTGTGATATAATGAAACATAGCACTATATACACTTGTATCAACAGCACCAAGCACATCTAGTGTATTGTCATAAGTAAGCTTTTGTCCAAAATAGAATGCAATACACTGGTCAAGCAAACTTAAAGCATCCCTTAGTGAGCCGTCAGCAGCTTTTGCTATATATCTTAATGCCTTGTCCTCTGCCTCAACATTTTCCTTGTCTGTAAGTTCTCTAAGCCTTGATGTTATTGTATCAATGGGAATCCTTTTAAAGTCATACCTTTGGCATCTTGACAATATAGTTATAGGAATCTTATGCACTTCTGTTGTTGCAAGAATAAATATCACATATGGAGGTGGTTCTTCCAGTGTTTTAAGCAGGGCATTAAAAGCCCCTGTAGAAAGCATATGCACTTCGTCTATTATATAGACCTTGTATTTTCCCTCTGCTGGAGAATACTGTACTTCATCAATTATATCCCTTATATTTGCAACTCCATTATTTGACGCTGCATCTATTTCTGTTACATTCATTGAAGTCTGCCTATTAATTTTCTGGCACATACTACATTCATTACAAGGGCTTCCATCTATTGGATGCTCACAATTAACTGCTTTAGCAAGTATCTTTGCTATTGTTGTCTTGCCTGTTCCCCTTGTTCCACAAAATAGATATGCGTGACCAATACGCCCTGTACGTATCTCATTTTTCAAGGTTGTTACAATGTGTTCCTGTCCTTTTACATCATTAAAATTATTTGGGCGAAACTTCCTGTATAACGCAGTATAAGACATATCAAGCCTCCAAAGCTAGTCCTTATTAATTATCACCAAAGCTTATACCAAGACCTTTTGCTTCTCTGATAATAGAAGAATCTGGATTAACTGTCTTTAACCTGCCCGCAACTTCGTTGAGTGGTACAGGAATTATTTCATTATTTCTAAATCCCACCATATATCCATATCTTTCTTCAATTATAAGCCTTGCTGCTGCTGAACCAAGTCTACTTGAAATTACACGGTCATATGGACAAGGCTCTCCACCACGCTGTGTATGCCCCGGTACAGTAATACGCACTTCCTGTCCTGTTCTTTCTTCTATTTCTTTGCCTATCTTGTATGAAATTGATGGGAAAATTTTCTCATCTTTCTTCATCTGTGATTTTAACTCTTTTTTACTAAGTGCAGCATACTCTTTTGAAATAGCACCCTCTGCAACTGCAAGTATAGAAAACTTTTTGCCCTGCTTATTTCTCTTATCAAGAGCATCTACTATAACATCAATATTATATGGTATCTCTGGTAAAAGAATTATATCGGCACCACCAGCAATACCTGCGTGCAGTGTAAGCCATCCTACCTTATGCCCCATAACTTCGACAATAAACACTCTACCATGTGAAGCTGCTGTAGTGTGGATGCAGTCGATTGCATTTGTTGCGATATTTACTGCACTCTGAAATCCAAATGTAATATCTGTACCCCAGATATCATTATCTATAGTCTTAGGTAAAGTTATAACATTAAGCCCCTCTTCACTGAGCATATTTGCAGTTTTATGGGTACCATTACCGCCAAGTACTACAAGACAGTCAAGCCCCCACTGCTTATAGTTATCCTTCATTGCCTGTACTTTGTCAATGCCATTTTCATCAGGTTCACGCATTTTCTTAAAAGGCTGTCTTGAAGTTCCAATAATTGTTCCGCCTTCTGTAAGAATGCCTGAAAAATCACTTGATTTCATAACCCTGTAGTTGCCATAAATCAGACCTTTATAACCTTCTAAAATGCCGTAAATCTCAACATCATCATACTTTTGGTATAAAGTCTTAGCAACGCCTCTCATAGTAGCATTTAAACTCTGACAGTCGCCACCACTTGTTAAAAAGCCTACTCTTTTCATAAAAAAATCCTCCCTTTCTAAATGTTATGTATTTTTTTTATGTCTAGGGAAGAGGTCTTTTTCACTGACCTTTTCCAGCTCCTCTTCCCTTTTTTTAGTATAACCCCATTTTTTATATACTATCTTAGACACTATTATATAGCCGATGGCAATAATAAAAAAGACTGTAACAAGCACCGGCAATGATATAATCATTAATTTAGTTTCCAGATATCTTCATTGTACTGGGCAATCGTCCTGTCAGATGAGAAGAAACCTGCCTTTGCAATGTTTACAAGCATTTTAGATGCCCACTTGTCTCTGTCCTCATAGTCTGCAAGCATTTGCTCTTTAACCTTTATATATTCTTTAAGGTCAAGGAGTGCCATAAACCAATCTTTTGTCACAATTTCCATATAAAGCCTTATAAGACTTTTCTTATTGCCAACTGCAAATAGTTCTTTGCTAATAATAAAGTCAACAAGCTTTGAGATTTCCTTATCTTCATCATATATCTTTTCAGATGAATAATTGGATTTGTTATAGTGTTCTATAACTTGTTCACTTGTCTCGCCAAATATATAAATATTGTCATCGCCTACAAACTGGTGTATTTCAACATTGGCACCATCGTCTGTACCAAGCGTTATGGCACCATTTAACATAAACTTCATATTGCCTGTTCCGCTTGCTTCTTTTGATGCAAGGGAAATTTGCTCTGAGATATCAGCAGCAGGGATAACTTTTTCTGCATATGTGACATTGTAATTCTCAAGCATGACAACACTGAGATATGGGCTGACATCAGGGTCATTTTTAATAACATCTGAAAGACAGAGGATAAGATGTATAATATCCTTTGCAATAGTATAAGCCGGTGCTGCCTTTGCACCAAATATCATTGTAATTGGTCTTGCTGGTTTTTTGCCCGCTTTTATCTCCATGTATTTATGGATAATATAAAGTGCATTCATCTGCTGGCGTTTATATTCGTGAAGACGTTTAACCTGCACGTCAAAAATTGAATTTTCATCTATTTTAATGCTCTGGTTAGCATAGAGGTAGTTTGCAAACTCCCTCTTCTTAGCAATTTTAATATCAAGCAATTTTTCAAGTGTTTCTTTGTCACTTGCAAACTGCATAAGCTTTTCAAGCTCTTCTGCATTTTTCTTATATCCATCACCAATCTTTGATGTAATAAAGTCTGACAATTCATGGTTGCAGTGAAGCAGCCATCTTCTAAAGGTTATGCCATTTGTCTTATTATTAAATTTCTGTGGATAAATATCATAGAATGGTTTAAGCTCACTGTTTTTTAGTATTTCTGTATGAAGTGCAGCAACACCATTTACACTGAATCCATAGTGTATATCAATATGTGCCATATGGACGCGGTTGTCCTTATCAATAATAGCAAGTTTAGGATTATTACCATATTTTTCCTTAACTTTGACATCAAGCATCTTTATAACTGGCATAAGGTGTGGAACAACTTTTTCAAGATACCAGATTGGCCATTTTTCAAGAGCCTCTGCAAGAATTGTATGGTTTGTATAAGCACACATCCTTGACACTATATTTATAGCATCATCCATACTTATATCTCTCTTAAGAAGAAGTCTGATAAGTTCTGGAATAACTAAAGTCGGATGTGTATCATTAATTTGTACAACTGCATAGTCAGGCAAGTCATAAAGATTACTTCCCTTTGCAACAGCTTCATCAATAATAAGCTGTGCAGCATTACTTACCATAAAATACTGCTGGTAAATACGCAGAAGTTGTCCATTGTAATCACTGTCATCAGGATAGAGAAACAGCGTGAGATTTTTTCTTATATCATTTTTATCAAATGATATGCTGTCTTCCTGAACCATGGTTTCGTCTATAGTCTCAATATCAAACAGTTTAAGGGTATTGCACTTATTATCATACCCTGTAACGTCAATCTCATACATAATTGACTGTACACGCAAATCTCCAAAAATTATAGGGTAACTTACATTGGTTTTGTGCAGCCAGCTTTTATTTTTAATCCATGGGTTTTGTACTTCTTTTTGAAGATTGTTTTCAAACTCCTGTTTAAAAAGACCAAGATGATAATTAAGCCCGATACCATCTCCTGGAAGACCAAGTGTAGCAATGGAATCAAGGAAACACGCTGCAAGACGACCAAGACCCCCGTTGCCAAGAGATGGTTCGGGTTCAATCTCTTCAATTTCTGAAATATTTTTTCCATGACGTTTAAGAGCTTCTGCAACCTGATCGTATATTCCAAGATTGATAAGGTTATTTGAAAGAAGCTTTCCAATAAGAAACTCAGCAGAAATATAGTAAATTTTCTTCTTTCCCTCTATTTTACCACGTTTCTGCATAATATCCTTTGTAAACTCTAAAAGTGAATAATAAACTTCTTCATTACTTGCTTTTGATGCAATATTTTCAATTTCGTTCTCGTACATAGTAACCTCCATTGTTAATGAAATTCTGTTACTATTGTATGACATTTATTTAACAAAATCAATCTATTTTTTACTATTTATTGCCAGCAATTTTATAATAAGTCCTTGATGTCAGCATAAAGACAATGACATATATCATGGCAAATATTAAAACCGATACTATAACACACTTCGCATAAAGTGCCGAATTTGTCATGTTAAGCATTAAAAGAAGCCTTTTAATCATAGGAAATGCCGCAGTTACATGTATTGCTGCTATAGCCAAAGGAAAAACAAATACCATCCTTATTTGTGAGCGAATACTCATCTTCACATCTTTTTTGCTCATGCCAACATTTTCCATTATTAAAAACCTGTCTTTATCTTCATATCCTTCTGATATCTGTTTATAAAATATTATAATAACTGTTATAATAAGGAATATTGCCCCAAGGAAAATACCAAGGAAGAAAAGCCCTCCATATAGACTAAAAAAGCTTTGTCTGCTATTTTCTTTTCCCTCAAACATTATCTTTTGAAATCCAGCACTGGCATCTTCAGGATTAAGCATCTCCATATATTTTTCTTTAGTGTCAATAATAGCCTGTTCACACTTCTTTTTCTCAGCAGATGTGCCATCTATATCCATATAAAAATTGTATAGGTAAGTAAAATTATAGTTCCACCCTGTATTTTTGCCTATAATTTTTGCCGTTTCGGTTAACATTTCAAGAACATCTTCATTTTTCACTACAATATAGTAATCTTCTTTAACCATACCAGATGTTATTGAATCATATTCAAAATCTTCAAATGTTTTTACTTTAAATTTATTGCCAAATACCTTAAATTCACTTGCATCATATTCAGGTGTGCCAAATAAAGCAATCTCATCTTCTAAAAGAGCCTCTGTTTCTATACCAAATGTACTAGCAAAGTCATCCTTTGTCATAAAAGTAACAAATGCCATTTCTGTATAGTCAAGCTGCTTATCTTTACCTAATAACTTAAACTCCCCATCTTCCATATACCCTGTGTAATTAAGTTTTATATTATCATATTTTTTGGTAATATTTCCACCATTTTCTGTAACCATTTTTTCCATCAGTTGTCTTAATGTTTCTCTGTTACTTGCCAGTTTATCTGAGTAAACAGAAATATTAATTTCAGCATCAAAACGCGTATTCATAATATCCTCTTGACCAATATACATACTTACAGTTGTGGAAACCATTACAAGTACCATTGTAGAAAGTATACAAATATTTGCAAGACCAGTGGCATTTTGTTTCATTCTGTAAATCATACCTGACACCGCAATAAAATGTTTCTTTTGGTAGTAGTAATTTTTATTATTTTTAAGCATTTTTAAGATTGCAATGCTGCCTGCTGCAAAGAGAAGATATGTTCCAATAATTACAAGCACTATTGCCACAAAGAAAAGCATAAGTGCCTTTACAGGATTTTGTGTTGTAATTGCAATATAGTAACCCACACCAATACAAATAAATCCCATAATTGCCATAAGTACCTTTGTCTTTGGTTCTTTTTCGCCCACACTGCTTCCATGAAGAAGTTCAATGGGATTAGAAAGCTTTACTTGCATTACGTTATAAACCACTGTCACTGTATATAATATCGTAAATACAATTAGTGAATAACGTATAGCTGCCCATGAAATAACAAACTTTATGCTCGTTTCAAAATTTAAAATTTTATACAAAAACATCATAAAAAACTTATTAAACAAGACACCAGTAATTAGCCCGCCAGCAATTACAATTACTGCAATTGTCATAGTTTCAACAAAAAGTTCTTTAGCAATATGCCTTTTTTCCATGCCAAGTATATTATAAATTCCAATATCTTTTTTTCTGCGTTTCATTATAAAACTATTAGTATAAAATATAAAAATAAAGCTAAATATTACAATAACATATGTGCCTAAATTCATAATGATTTTTATTTCACTGCCGCCTACCATATGTTCAATCCCTTCATTGCAATAGATTGCTCGCATACTGTAAAATAATATAACCATAAGCATTCCAGCAAGTATATATGGAAAATAAAACTGTTTCCCATTTTTTATATTAGTTTTCATAAGTTTAAAATAGAGTTTATTCATTGTTTCCACCACCTGTCGCAAGAATTGTCAATGTATCAGAAATTTTTGTATACATTTCATCATTTTTCATATTTCCACGATAAATCTGATGGAAAACTTCACCATCCTTAATAAAAAGCACTCTTTTAGCATTGCTTGCCATCTTCGTACTATGTGTCACCATAAGTATTGTTTGCCCATCATTGTTAATTTCTTCAAATAATTCCATAATGCCATCTGATGCTTTAGAGTCAAGTGCACCTGTTGGTTCATCTGCTAATATAAGTTTAGGACTTGTTATAAGTGCCCTTGCAATCGCCGCACGCTGTTTCTGTCCTCCTGACACTTCATAGGGGTATTTAGGTAACAACTCCTTAATCCCAAGCTTTACTGCTACTGGTTCAAGCTTTTTTTCCATCTCTTGATGAGTCACTCCTTGAAGCACAAGTGGCAGAAAAATATTGTCTTTTAATGTAAAATTATCCAGAAGATTGAAATCTTGGAATACAAATCCAAGGTTGTCTCTGCGAAAAGCGGAAATTTCTTTTTCTTTAATTTCTGTTACATTCTTACCCTCAAGTAAAACTTCGCCACTAGTAGGCTTATCAAGAGCTGCAAGTATATTTAAAAGAGTTGTCTTGCCAGAACCTGATTCACCCATAATAGCAACATATTCCCCCTCTTCTACTGTAAAATTAATTTTGCTCAGTGCTTGTACTTGGTTTCCTCCAAATCTAGTTACATATATCTTTTTTAGATTTTTTACTTCTAAAATTGTCATAAAAAATTCCTCCTGTTTCTTAATATTGACAATATAAAGATATCAAAATGGAGAAATATAAGCCATAGATTTGTCTTACATTTTCTTGTTTAAACTTACAGTTTTGTAAGATTAGAATAGTTATAGCAAAATTTTATTAATTTCTATAAGCAACTTGTATTTTATAGGTGGTTTTAAAAAATATCCTGCTGGCTTATTTTAATACTGCTTTAATATTGTCTCTGTCATTTATAATATCCATAATTTATACAAGAAATCTGGTTTTATTACACTTGTCCAGCCGTTTCTACCTATGTTAAGATTTATCTTGTTAAGATTTATTTGTGTAATAATGAGGAGGAGGGATTACATGAGACTGAAACAATTAAAAAAATGCATGGCAGGCACACTGGCTGCAGCTATGCTGTTAAACTTGACCGGATGTTCCAGCGAGCCGAAACAGACAGATGAACAAAAAACTGGACAGACGGATGAACAGCCAGAAGAAAGCACTTCAAAATATTTTGAGACAGAGGAAAGCACTTTTGACAAGCCAATGGCGAACCAACCAGAGACACCTTACTGGTTTCCGGAGGATTTGCTTGCATGGAGTCCGGAAGATGACCCCGATTTTGCTTACAATCAAAGCAGCGTCGCACTTGTGACCAGAGCGGACAAACAGTCGATGGCTACAGCAAATGACACACAGAATAAGGACATGAAGGTGGCTGCACTTTCCATTATGAATGGAAGCACTAGCGGTAATGCCCCACATGGAATCAATACTGTTAATGCGAATGTATTTTCCTACTGGCAGTACATAGACCAGCTTGTATACTGGGGTGGTTCTTCTGGTGAAGGTATTATTGTCGCACCAAGTGCAGATGTCATTGACGTAGCACATAAAAATGGCGTTCCGGTTCTTGGCACAATCTTTTTCCCACAGACAGCCCATGGCGGCAAAATCGAATGGCTGAATAAATTCCTAGAAAAAGATGCACAGGGAAATTTTCCAATCGCAGATAAACTGATTGAAGCAGCAGACGCATATGGATTTGATGGTTGGTTTATCAATCAAGAAACAGACACCGCTGTAGAAAGTTTTGATGCAGCGGCAGCCGGTGAAGAACCATCTGGCTCTGGGAAAGATGGGCTTACAAAGGAACATGCTGTCTTGATGCAGGAATTCATTCTTCAATTCAAAGAAAAAGCCGAAGACAGGCTGGAAATCATGTGGTATGATTCCATGACATCTCAGGGTAAAATGGACTGGCAGAATGCCCTTACAGATAAAAATACATACTATATGACAGATAAAGACAGCAACCCAGTGGCAGACAGTATGTTTTTGAATTTCTGGTGGACGGCGGACAAGCTTGCTCCAAAGGAACTGTTGAAAGCATCCAAGGCAAAAGCTGAGGAAATCAATATCAACCCATATGAGCTGTATGCAGGCATTGACGTACAAGCAGAAGGAATCATGACCCCGATTAAATGGAACTTATTTACTGATAAAAGTGGCACACCATATACGTCTCTTGGTCTTTACTGCCCAAGCTGGACATACTTTGCAGCAGATAATTTTGAAGATTTTGAGAAAAAAGAAAACAGCTTCTGGGTAAATGAAAACGGCAATCCATTTGAAGGCACACAGGCAGACGGCACAAATTGGAGAGGTATTTCTACCTATGCAGTTGAGCAGACTGCAATAACTTCTCTTCCATTTGTAACAAATTTCAGTCTCGGACATGGTTACAGCTATTTTATCAATGGTGAAAAAGTATCCTCTATGGATTGGAATAACCGCAGTATGCAGGATATCATGCCAACTTATCGCTGGGCATTTGAACATGGCGAAGGCAATCGTTTTACTGCCAGCACAAACTATGCAGACGCTTACAATGGAGGCAATGCCATTAAGCTGCGTGGAGACTTAAAGGCAAAAACACCAAGCACAATCAAACTTTACAGCACAGAGCTTGCTCTTGAAGAAGGAACTTCATTTACAACAACGGTAAAAGCATCATCTGAGACAGATTTAAGCCTTATTTTAGGCTATGATGACGGAACCACGGAAACCTTTGCAGCAGATAAAAAAATTGGGGCTGACTGGACAACAGCTAATTTTGATGTGAAAAATGCTATCGGAAAAACTGTCGTTTCCATTTCATATCAGTTGCAGGCAGCAGAGGATGTTTCTGGATATGAGTTTAATTTCGGACAGATTGCAATTTTACCAAAAGATGCTCCAAAAACTCCACAGGCTGTTTCAGGATTTAAGATTGACGATTCTGTATTTGATGAAGAAGAAGGCATCTACGCAGGTATCCGTTTCAGTTGGGATGCTGCTGATGCACAAGATGGCTGCTATTACGAAATATACCGTGTGAATGAAGACGGAACACGTTCCTTCTTGGGTGCAACCCCAGCAACAACACATTATATCAATGCATTGCAGAGAAATGAAGAAGCAGACAAAACGAATAAATCCAATTTTGAAGCAGTTGCAGTTAGCCAGACAGGTCAACGAAGTGAAGCATCCGAAACTGTTACACTGGAATGGCCAAATAACAGTATTCCAAAAGCAGCATTCAAAGCATCACGTACACTAGCTGCTCCTGGCGAAGAAATCAAATTCGAAAGTCTGTGTTCTGCAAATACAGAATCACTTTTGTGGGAATTTGAAGGTGCTGATACGCAGACAAGCGAGGATGCTGCCCCAACTGTTACATATGCAGAAGAAGGCACTTATAAGGTCAAATTGACAGCTAAAAATAAATCTGGAGAAACTCCAATTGAAATCGAGGACTACATTACGATTTCTTCAAAAGCAGCCGGAGACCTAGAGCTTCTTTCAAAGGATATGAAAACAGAAGCTTCTTCATTTGTCAACGATAACGAAGCTCCACCATTCGCTGTAGACGGAAAGACTGAAACAAAATGGTGTGCAACAGGTCCTGCACCACATGAAATCACCATTGACCTTGGAAAAATCAAAACCGTCAGCGAAGTGCAGATTGCACACGCAGAAGCTGGAAATGAAAGCCCAGACATGAATACAAAAGCTTATTCTATTCAAGTAAGTGAGGATGGAAAAGAGTTTATTCAGGCAGCAAGAGTCATTAACAATACTGCTGGAAATACATCTGATACATTCCCAGCCGTTTCTGCAAGATATGTAAAGCTTATCGTAGAAAAACCAACACAGGGTTCTGATTCAGCTGCACGTATCTATGAAGTTAGCGTATACGGATTAAATAAAACAATAAAATAATCTATAATTCTAAGCAACGCGGGAGACTGTCAGATATATTCTGACCTTGGTCTCCCGCAAATTTTTTTAAAAAAAGTGTTCTTACTATTTGTTTAAAAACACTAATGACTATCTGCATATCTCAACACTGTACGCACTCTCATTAGTGAAAAACCTAATAGATTTTGACCCTTCCATTCACCCAAATTAAATCTTCTTTCATCTTTCATTGAAAGACCAATGCCCCATATTTTATCATGAACTGCACATTCTGCTAATATATAGTCCTGTGTAGCCAATAGTTTCTCTCTTAGTTCTATATTTTGCTGAAATTTTTCAAATAATCCCTGATAAACAATGAGTTGCCGCATACCATTCCATATCGTATCCTCATAATTCTTAACAGACCTTCCCAATGCTTTAATTTTTCCAACATTCTTTGTATTCAGTATTTGTACTGCAATCTCCATGTCATCGAAAAGTAATGCCTTTTGGTACATCATATACTGTTCCATAGAAGAATACTGAATATTATCAACATAAAAATCCGAAAGATACCAATTACTTAGATATCCATTTATTTCGTCAGGGTTATGGAAACAGATAATCTTTTTCATAATAAATTTCTCCTATTCAGTTTTATAATGTTAGAATAATTACAGCAGAATTTTATCAATTTCTTTAAGCAGCCTATCTTTTATCGGCGGTTTTAAAAAATATCCTGCTGGTTTTAACCTTAGTACTGCTTCAATATTGTCTCTGTCATTTACAGAAGTTAGAAAAATTACTGGAATATCTTTCATATCATTATCTGCACGTATCATTTCAAGCGTCATCCTTCCATCACAAACTGGCATTTCATAGTCTAATAAAATCAAATCTGGTCGCTTTTTACCAATTGAAGTCATTGCCTGTGCGCCAGAAATTGCAACAGTAACTTCGTAGTATTTCTCAAGCATGGCTTTCATCGTCCGAAGGGTAGTACCATTATCATCAACTACTAAAATACGTTTTTTGTCTGTTCCTGTTGCCTGTTTTTGCAGTTCTTTTTCTTGTATGCCAAGTTTATTACATATTGCATCCATAATTACTGTATTTTCTACAGGGCGTATCAGATTTTCAAATTGACTTCCCTCATAATACTTAAAGAAAGTACTGCTTTCTTCTTTTGTGCCAATTGTTAAGACTGGAATATTGGAATACTGGCTGCTTAACATAAAAAATATGGATGTATCAATGTCATATGCACCAATTAAGCTGATTAAAACCAAATCAGGGTTTATGATTTTAAGCATTCCTTCTGCAACATTTGCGTTTTCAGAACAAAGTTGTACATGAAAAAATTGGGATAAAAATTTATTCGTTTCTTTTACAATACTATTAAGTTTTCCTATTAATAAAATTTTTTTCATTTATTTTTCTCTTCCTCCTCAAATAGATAATTTATCCTTGCATCTGCTTAGTTATCAAATCTGCAAAGTACTCTGTTTCATCTGCATTTAGATTATTCACTGCTCCTGCAAGTTTTTGTATATTTTGCTCTATTTCATCTGGATATGTATATTGTTTAAGCTGATTTACTAATTGGTCTGCTTGGTCGATATCCATATCCTGCATACTGATTCTTAACATTTCTACTAAAGCAAGTATAACAGAGTAATCTATCATATCTTTTCTGGTTATGGTTTGTATGCCAAAAACACCTTCAAGTTTCTTATGGTAGCTGCGCCACTCTTCTAAAAATATTGTGGTTACAGATGTAATCACATCTATTTTACCATCTTTTGCCGCATATTCCAATATTTTCGCAAGACCAGACAAGGACATGATTCCAATGGTCGCCGCAAGACTTTTCATAGCATGTACCTGAATTCTGTACTGTTCTAACTGCTCTGGTTCAGCAATCCTAATATATGCCTGTTCAAGTTTATCTGCCTCAAAATCAATTTGTGCATAAAACTCTTTCACTGTATATTCTAACAGTTCCATATCTGGCAGATGTAACCAAGCATAATTCCAATCTACTCCATCTACCTGTGGCAGTTCTTCTAAAGAGTTAATAGGTTCATCCTCAGATGTATCTTTAGTTTCCTGTAATAGTTTATCTGGCAACATTTTTTTAATTGTACTTTCAAGTTTTTCTGGTATTACAGGTTTAGATAAAAAACCATCAAAACCTTCTGACATATATTTTTCTTGTGCTCCTGATATTGCATTGGCAGTTAGTATAATAATCGGAGTGTCTTTGCATGGACTATCAGGTAACTTTTTTATATGATGCAATGTTTCTATACCGTCCATATCAGGCATCATATGGTCAAGAAAAATCAAATCGTAATGGTTCTGTTGCACCAGTTCTAAACATTCTATTCCTCCAGAAGCATCTGCTACCTGAATTTGTGTTTCTTTTAAAAGATTGTGCAATACTTTGCGATTTATGGCATTATCATCTACCACTAGTATTTTTGCATCTGGTGCGTAAAATTGAGTATTGTAATTATAATTTTGAGCAAGTTTATGTACTCTGGATTCAAAGTCTCCAACTGGTGTATTATCAACAATTTTTTGTTCTAGTTCAAAATAAAATTTTGACCCCTTACCATATATACTTTCAACTTGAAGCTTACTGCCCATAAGTGCCAGAAGTTTAAGCGTAATACTCATTCCAAGACCCGTACCTTCAATATTGCGGTTTCTGTTCTCCTCAATACGCTCAAATTCTGCAAAAAGTTTTGGTAAATCTTCTTTTTTAATTCCTATACCTGTGTCTTCCACTTCAAACCTAAGCAACGCTGCCTCATTATTACCAAAGTTTTTAACACGTAGCCATATAGTTCCCTCATGTGTGTATTTAATTGCATTTGTAAGAATATTTGACAATATCTGACGTATGCGCACATCATCTCCATATAGTCTTGATGGGATTTGACTGTCAACCTTTACCTCAAGTTTGATATTTTTATCTTTTACACGCTGCACTGCCATATTAGCAAGGTCATGTATAAGACTACTAATATCATATTCTGCCAGAACAACCTCCATTTTACCAGAGTCAATCTTAGAAAGGTCTAATATATCATTAATCAGTGATAGTAGCGTCTGTCCTGCTGTATAGATATCCATAGCATAGTCTTTTATATTCTGCTCTTTAGATTCACGCAGAATCATCTCATCCATGCCAAGCACTGCGTTAATTGGTGTACGGATTTCATGAGACATATGTGCTAAGAATTTCCCCTTTGCCTCATTGGCAGCCAGTGCCTCATGTTTTGCCTTATCTGCGGTTATTCGGTACTCTTTTGCAAGTTGCGAAATGTGTATTGTGGCTGTAATAATGCTAAATAATGTTATACTATATTGACTTGTTATATTACTACGAGCATACTCTAAAAATAGAGTATTAATTATACTTGCAATTCCACCTAATAAAAGTATAATTATCGACAAAGCTGACAGTAAAATATTAAAAAACCGTTTTTTATAGTAAAGCTGGAATAAACTTATAACGACAATAACACAGATTATGGCAGCAGTAACAAAAGATATTTTTATTATATCTACAAAATTACGTAAAGCAAGCTGTAAATCCACCGTAATAATCACAGCAAATAACAGCAAATAAAAACGATATAAAAAGATTCTATTTAAGTTCCATTCAAAATATAGCGTTAAAAACAACAAAAGCAACAATACTAAATATTTCTGCATTTCATATGCCGACCGAATGCCATGAAATATTTCTAGTGTACCTGTTTCAATAAAACAGTAAATTCCAGCCGCTATTCCAGCAAATCCTAAAAACACCTCTCCTCTGGCTGGCTGAAGTGTATACCAGCGTATAAGCATAAGTACAAACATAGTAATTGACATAATTATAATAAGCAGACAACAGGCAATATCTGTAATCCTGTTTCCAATTATTCCAACAACTGCATTGCTTGCTGTTTCAATTTTAACATCACCAAGGGTTAAAGTCATATCTGAATATGGAAATATTAATTCAATCCACAGTTCGCCATTTTCAAACTCATCTGGGATATCCATATAATGTTCATTTTGTTCAAATGTTGTCTGTAATTTATTATCGTCAAGCCCATACTGATAGATAACTTCACTATCTAAAATTACACGTATCATTGCATTTGTAGACAATTGCATCGGAAGCCCTACAAACTCCTCAGGCAGCGTATTTTTAAAAACAAAAATACCACCCTTTTTGTTTTTTTCTGAATATGGTAAAATCACTTTTTTTGCTACTGAATTTCTTACAAGCTCCTCTATTCTGTTGTGATTTTTGAGTTCTTTGTCAGATAAATTTGTATCTTCTAAAAAGACCATTGTCCAGTCTTCATTAAAATAATAATCTAGTTGACTTTGTAATATAGACATCTCTTTATTTTCTTGAAATTGGAACAGCTCACTTAACATAAAAACAATAATAACAATAATTGAAACCTTTGCCACTATTCGCAAATACTTTATTTTAATTTTATTTTCCATCTGTTTTCCATCCTGCCTAGTAATATTTTTAATTATATGAAGTATTTGGCTTATCCAAAAAGTCACTGGCATTGTCAACCGTAACTTTAGAGTAAGGCAGATAAACATATTTATCATCCTTTGTTTCATCTTTTGAAGCAGCCCTTATTGCCAACTTTGCCATAGCTGCCGCCTGTCCCTCTTTATCATTGTACACTGTCCCAGACAAAGTTTTGTCCAGAACAGCCGCTAAACCTGCATCTGTTCCATCAATTCCAAAAAACACTGGAAAGTCGGTTTCCGTAAAATTTAACTTTTTATAGGCATCTATTGCACCAAGTGCCATATCATCATTATTCGCCAGCACAAGTTCAATCTTATTCTGATATTTACTAATTATCTGAACCATGCGATTTTGTGCTTGTGCACGACTCCAATTTGCAATTCCATAGCTTATTTTTTCCAATTCAACACCATTGTTTTTCAAAGTATCAACTGCACTTTCTGTACGGATGATTGCATCCTGATGACCTTGTTCTCCTTCGAGAACCACATACTGAATTTTGCCATCTTTATTGCGGTCAATCATGTTGTTAGTCTTTATAATTGCTACTGCCAGCTCTCCTTGCATTACACCTGATTGCCTTGCATCTGCACCAACATAATAAAGCTTGTCCCACTGCATAATATCTTCTTCGACAGGCTCTCTGTTAAAGAAAATAACAGGTACATCATTCTCTTTTGCAATGTCTATAATTTCTGATGGGTCTGTTCTGTCCACCAAGTTTACACATAATACATTGCAACCTGCATCTATTAATTCTTTTACTTGGTCATCCTGTGTGCGCTGTGAACCAGATGCACTGCGGATAGTCATTGTAATATCATAACCCTTATCTTTTAAGCTATCAAGCTTTTCTCTAAAACAAGCGACCATTTCATTTAGAAATGTATCACTTTGATTATAATATGCAACTCCTACATGAATTTTGTTTGTCAAAGTTGTATTTTGTCTTTCACAACTGCACAAAAACCATACTCCTATAAAAATAATTGCTCCTGACATCCATATTTTTTTAACCATAATAATCCCTCCATGTTACATCTGGCTCATTGTAAAAATTATTTCCTGATTTTTTTCTGAAAACAACTCCTCATTGCGAAGTATGGTATAATACAGTGTCATATCTTTCATTTTATAAAAATAATATTCTAGGCTTTCCACTACTTCTGTAAGACTTTTATATCCTATATTAAATTCATCAGGCACTACTAGACATTCTATATCTCCTGTATCAAGATAGTAGACAGCTTCTGTAGAATGTCCTATTCCATATACCAATGCCCCATGCAATTTATTTAATGCCGAATCCTCTGCTGCATTTACAAGACTGGCATTGTCCAAAGCAATTACTAAATCTACACTTGGTTTGTTTTTTAAGAAACTTTTTCCTGACTTTCCAGAAGAACCAAAAATGGTCCAGCAAATTTTAGCATCTGTATTTTCTAAAATATCTTTAAAACCTCTTATTCGATTAGTTATGGCCTCTGAGCTAGAATTGTCTGTAATAATTCCCAATTTTTTTCCTTGAATATTTCCATTATAATCTTTTAATATTTCCTCTGCCAAACTCCTTCCCATAGCATAGTTATCCGCCTCTGTTGTCGGAAGTATAGAAGCATTTCTGTCTTTGGATGCAGTTGACTCAACAAGCATAACGGGAACTTTTTTCTCAAGTTTTTTTAACTCTACCTCTGTGTTTATATCTGAAACAGGCTGTACAATTATAGCATCAGCTCCATTATCAATTTCGTATTTAATAATATTAATTTGTTCATCGACAGTAAGTTCATTACCTATACTGGCAAAAAATACTTCGGTTCCACTGTCTTTTGCAGCCATTTTAAGACCATAGCGGAGTGCAGACCATTGGCTGGAATCTGAATCCTGTAGTATTACGGAAATTTTATAGCTTTGTTTCCCCATTTGCTCTTTAACCATAATAAATAATAATATCATAACAATTGTCGCCATTGCCGCTTCTAGGCAGATAAATTTCTTTTTGCTATTCATATTTTATATGACCTTTTTCAAGAATTTTTCTGTTTTCTTCTGTATATGGCACTGCCGGAATACACACAGAAACAGTTGTTCCCTCATCCAGTTCACTTTCAATAGTGATACCATAGTCTTTCCCAAAGAGAATCTGTATGCGGTTGTTTACATTCACAAGCCCAACACCTGAACCATGTTTATGAACTCTATCACTGTCTGTCAATATAAAGTTCACTTCATCCTCTGGTATTCCAATGCCATTGTCTACAACTGAAAGAATAATCTTTCCATCTTCTTTACGTCCTATAACTGTAATTTCTCCACAGTCATCCATGCCATTTATTCCATAGTTAATTGCGTTTTCTAGTATTGGCTGTAAAATCAGTTTTACACTGCAATACGAATAGATAAACGAGTCTATATCAAAGTCAATTGAAAAACAATTTTTGTATCGAATTTTTTGGATATTCATATAACTCTTTGCGTGTTGTAACTCATCCTGTAAGCTTATAATTGTTCGACCTTTAGAAAGACTGATACGAAATAGTTTAGCAAGCTCAGAAATCATAAAAACAGCATCATCATTGCGTTCACCCTCTACCATCCACACAATTGAATCCAGTGCATTATATAAAAAATGTGGATTAATCTGGCTCTGTAGGGCATCCAGTTCGCTTTTTCTTCTTTCATTCTGTTCCATAACAATTTCTTTCATCAATAGGTCAATCTGTTCATAGGAACGCTGTATAGAATACCCTAAATGTCTGATTTCTTGAGAACCTCCAATATATATTTCTGGCTTTTCTCCTGCCTCATACTCCATAACCGAGGCATTTAACTTTAAAATAGGACTTGAAATTTTATCTGAAATAAAACGGTGGATTACTGCCAACATCATCGCCATTAAAATTATAATGACCATAATAAAATACCGCATATTGAACATACCATGTGTAAATGAAGAATATGGAATTACTCCTACCAGCTTCCATCCTGTATAACTAATAGTTTTAATAAGCAGTTTTCGATGCTCTCCTTTAAAATATTCATGGTATACACCATCTCTGTAGTTAGCTATCTCTGAATTATTTTCACTAGAAATTCCATTGCTTATCTGCACCTGTTTCATATGATAAATAATCTGTCCAGTGCTATCACATAGATAATAATACTGTCCATTATTCTGGTTATTGATTTTTTGCATCATACGTGAAATGCCTGAATAGTCCATATCAACTAGCAAAACCCCTGACATCGGAACTCCGCTATCTGAAAATTCCACAGCACGGCTTAATGAAATTACCCAATAATAACGTCTTGCAGCATCACTAAATAAATTTTGAATATGTGGTGTAGAAAAATGCATATTTTCCATTTCATCCATAGCCCTTGTGAACCAGTTTTGATGAGTAATATCAGGGTCTTCTTTCTGTAGTGCAACTGGCTCTGCTGCCATTAGACTTCCATAATTATTATATATAGCAATACTACGTAGATTGTTTTTATTGGCTTCATATATAAGCTTCATTTCTTGATGAATTAAATTGTCATTATCTGAGAAATCATTTTCCTTAATCACGTTGTAATATACTGTGTCTGATACTTGTCGCATATTGAGTAGATAGTCCTCTAGGTGTTCACCCGTTTCTTCCATTAGTTTCTGTGTGTTCTGTATAATTTCCTGTCTTGATATAGAAGAAAACCTCATATATAGCACCACTCCTAGAATAAGCATAATAAAAGCAGACACAGCAGAAAATGCAAACATAATTGTTGAATGTATACCTCTTGGTTTGAACTTTTTCATACTTTTACTATATTTAATTTTCACTTTCAGAATGCTCCCTTCTATATTTTGAAGGAGACACACCAAACCGTTTTTTAAATACATAGCTAAAGTAATTAGGGTCAGTATATCCTACGTTCTTTGCTATAATATAACTTTTTTCCGTTGTTTCAATTAACTGGCAAGATGCTTTGTTCATACGATAATCTGTCAAATAGCTAATAAAAGAATTCCCAGTCTCTTTTTTAAAAATACTTGAGAAATAACAGTTAGATACTCCTAGGACTTCACAGATATGGTCCAGTGAAAGACCTTCATCGGCATAGTTCTGATGGACATACTCTTTAGCCTTAGATACAAAAGATTTTGTTGAATTGCTTCTGACATTGATTAATTTGTTACGCAGCGAAAGACAACAATTAATAAGCCATGTCCTAAGCGTTGCTGGTTCAAAGTCAATAAGCTTGCTGTAAAGATTTTTGATATCTCCTGAAAAATCATCAGTCACAATATCATTATTTATAGCAAAACGATATAGTTTGCTAATTATTTCCATTATTTCAATGTGATATTGCTGCAAAGATTTATTTGGAAAAGATGTATATGACAAATACTGGTCTG
>CANOID010000034.1 GCA_947565985.1 uncultured Lachnoclostridium sp. | reverse complement strand
GAATCTGGGCAATCCCCATAGCAATTGAAGCTATAAAAAACAGAGTCACGGCTATAACCATCTCCGTTAGAACACTGTGTCCTTTGCTCTTAGCTGCTTCCTCCATAAACAGAGTTTTCTTAAAATCCTTCATAAAATACCCCTTCTTTTAATGATTTTTCTTAGTTGTTTTAGTATTGGCAGCAGGACTTCTTTTAACATTCTTTGGATTATTCCTACTGACACTCTTGTGAACATTATTTGATTTATTTGTATTGTTTGATTTATTTGCATTATTAGACTTATTAGTATTGCCTGTTTTATTTGCACTATTAGGTTTATTAACCTGACTGTTTTTTGTATTATTTTTAGATACAGGAACATCATTTACCACAATAAATCTTTTAGGTTTACTTTCTCTTCTGGCTTGTTCTGGTTTGCCTTTTACCCTATCTGTCCTTTGAAGTTTCTTTTCGGTATTTACAGGTTTATTAGGCTTAACAGGTTTATTATTTCTAGGGCGATTTTCAACATTCTTTTCGACTGGCTTTTCTTCTTTGGTTTCTACAGGTTTTTCTGAACTTTTTGGTTCTTTTATCTCTGATTCTTTTATTTTTGGCTCTTTTATTTCTGTTTCTTTTATCTCTGGTTCTTCTTTGGTCTTAACATCAACAGGTGTGTCCTGTTTAGCCTCTTTTATATCTTCCATTCTCTTTCTGAGTTTATCTTTTCTTTCCTGTATCTGCTTTGCAGTCTCTTCTTCCTCATCCGTTTCCTCTTCTTCCATATATCCATTATTTTTACGATAACGGATTACAAAATACGCTATAAGCTTAACAATAACACCAAAATAGAATAGCCCTGTAACAACAGCCGCCACCAAAAATAAATCTGGCATAACCTTTTTTATAATGCCCCATGGTGCAATAAAGTACCTAACAATAAATATAAGTGACGTAGGCAATATGATATGCATAGCTGCATCCATAGATAAGCGTATTACACTGAATTTCTCTCTTATCCACCGAAGCCACACTTCCATAAGTAGTAATGGCATTAATGCACAAACAAAGGCAATAAAATATATTACATCAGCAACTATGTGTTTTATAAGATAATCCCTAGAATTAACAGGGCTGGCAATACCACCCATTACAAGTGATACTACACCTGCTTCAATATCATCTGTGAACTCCTGCCCTGACAAAGCATCTGCCGAATTAAACAGCATTGTTATACCTATATCCATCGAAGGAATTATAAACATTGCAGATGTATAATCATCAATAAGACCCTTACAGTAATAAACTTCTTTGCCATCTATTTCGGTTATAATCCACCCCATTGAATAATATGCGTCTGTATTAAAAATACTCTTTCCAGCTATTTCACTGCCGCCCAGTATTGTTTCAATAGTGCTATATGATACAACTTTGCCACCGGCTGACAGATACATCTGCATATATTTTCCCATATCTTTTACATCAGAAACAAGACCATTTGATGGCACACCGGGTTTGTAATCTTCAACATTATTTATTTTACTTTTTAATGGCAATCCAAAATAATTTTTATTGCCAAGTGTAATGTCCTTAGACATATCCATCTCAGAAACTGTATAAGTTGACTGCATATCAAGCGGTGCAGTTATATTTTCCCTTATATATGAAGCATAGCTCTGTCCTGATACCTTTTCTATAATCTGACCAAGCAAGTTAAATTTTGCATTGATAGAGGGTTCTTTAAGCTTTGTATCAGTATCATACAAAGCAAAGACATCATCAGATTGTAATGTTGTCGTATATGATAAAAGTTCCTGTATAGATGTGTTAGCAGAAATGCCAGCACGTTTGCTCATATCAACGTACTGATACACACTGTCATCAAGCTTTATATCACCTTTTTCAACAAGTTGCATTATTGCCAGAGTGGTAAATGTCCTTGTCAATGCCCCTATCTGAAGGTCAGATGACGTTTCCTTGATATCACCAAATGCTACACTGTATATTTCATTTTGTGAAGTAACTATAGATAAAGACACTCCGGGTATATTAGCAGCAGAAAGTTGTTTTATTACATATTCTTCAACTTCCCCTTCGTGGTAGCTTGTAGCTGCATCAATCCTTATAAATCTTGAAAAAAATAGTATTATAGCGAGTATTCCAATCAAAACTCTTTTGTTCATCTGCTACCCTCCATGATTAGTATTGTCCGATATATTATATCAAAAACGGACATTACATTCAACTGAATGTAATGCCCAATTTGTAGTTTCATTAACTATTATATATGATTTTACGCCAGAGCAGCAGTGATAATTGCCATAGAATACACTTCTGCAGCGTTGCATCCTCTTGACAAGTCATTCACTGGTGCATTGAGACCAAGCAGGATAGGTCCATATGCATCAAAATGACCCATACGCTGTGCTATCTTATATCCAATATTACCTGAATTTATATCTGGGAATATAAATGTGTTGGCATGACCTCCTACTTCTGAGCCAGGGCATTTTGTATCAGCAACTTTTGGTGAAACAGCAGCATCAAACTGCAACTCACCATCTATTGGAATATCAGGATATTTTGCCCTTGCCTTTTTTGCAGCATTACTCATCTTGTCAACAGATTCGCCTGTGCCTGAACCGTGTGTTGAATAACTTAAAAATGCCATCTGTGGTTCAATACCAAATATTTTAGCACACTTAGCAGCTTCACCTGCTATCTCAACAAGTTCATCTTCGGTAGGATTGATATTAATTGCACAGTCAGCCATCGCAAGCACTTCATTGTCACCTGTAGCACGCGGACGTACAAGTATAAAGCACGATGACACTATAGTATTTTCTGGCTTGGTTTTAATAATTTGAAGTGCAGGACGCACTGTATCTGCCGTTGAATATGTTGCCCCACCTAAAAGTGCATCTGCAATGCCCATCTTTACAAGCATTGTGCCAAAGTAATTAGGTTGTTTGAGAACCTCTCTTGCCCTTTCAGGGGTTAATCCCTTTTTCTTACGGATTTCACATAAACAGTCAATCATTTCATCCATCTTGTCATATTTCTCAGGGTCAATAATTTCTGCACCTCTTATATTGAAACCAACATCTTCGGCGGCTTCAGCAATCTTTTCTTCATTGCCAACAAGTATTGGATGCAGGAAACTACTTGCAAGAAGACGTGATGCTGCTTCAAGTATACGTTCATCTGCTCCCTCTGTAAATACAATCTTTTTAGGATTTTTCTTTAAAACGTCAATTAACTGTCCAAAACCAAACATTATTATACCATCTCCAATCTTATATTAATAAATCATATAGAAGTATAAAATAATAATAATTTTATACACCCTGCCTAATTGTCCTATAATTTTCCAACATTGTCAAGCCTTAATTTACACAAATAAATATCAAATTTTTATTACTTTTTTATAAAATAACTGACCAACTTTCTATAAGCCTGTTTAATGTATATACAGCATTGGCAGGACTAGTTGAAGGAAGTTTAATAATGTCATGCTTTGTATAAGGATATGAATACTTCATATAGAGTTCATATGCCTTAGTACCATTTGCATAAATTCTGCTAATATGGCTATTATTAAGTAAGGGCATGATATCATTGGCAACCACGTTTTTAATTGATGCATCGCTTGAACCTTTAATACTACAGCTTTCAATAACATCCCATATTGCTATATTATTACTAAAAAGCAATTTTTTCTTATGTTCGATTGTAACAGGTATTTCACACCCAATTAATGCTGCAATAACTTTCCAGAACCGATTGTTAGGATGTCCGTAGTAAAAGTTATTTTCCCTTGACTTAACTGACGGAAAAGTGCCAAGGACAAGTACTTTTGAATCCTTATTCCACACAGGAGCAAAAGTGTGTGTAATATTCTTGTATTCTTCCATTCTACCTCTCGTTTTCCCTTCATTCATACTTTACAAAAATGTAATTTTATTTTAAGATATATATTATATTATTTAATTTTTTTATTTATAGAGGAAATGTAATGACATATGAATCACAGCTTATGTTGACACCTGACCAGAAAAATATGATATTTGAAAATATGAGTGACGGAATTATGACTGTCGATTCATCTGGCATAATCACATATCTAAATTCTGCCTGTGCTGATATTTTTGGCATTGATAATACCAATAAAGTAGTTGGACAGTTATTTGCCAGCTATTTTCTCACCAATAAAAAAAACAGGGCATTTAATAAACTTTTTGAAGACTGTATGAAAAAGAGTGAACGCCCTGAAAAAACAAATGTCAGGTATAGGTCTGATACTAGTATGAAACATCTAAATATAGCAATAAGCCTTATTCAATCTGACGAGACAAACCAGACAGATAAAAAAGCTTTCCCCGGAATGATGATTCTTATAGAAGATACCACTGACAAATTTACACTAAGACAACATGAGCATGATTGTGCATATATATTCGCTGGGCTTATTATATGCACAAGTCTGTTTTTGCTTGCATGGAGCCTGATACGCTTTACACTCCATATATATTTAAAGTCATCAACATATACATTTATAATAGAATGTATTACATTTGCCCTGTTTCTTGAAATAGTGTTTATGACAAGCTTTTCCATGCGAGATATAGGTCTCGCACCCAAGATTTCTAGGCTTAAGAAAAACTTTATAGAAACTATAGTACTTGCTGCCATTGTATGTTTTATATTAATCTTAAGTAAAGTAGTCTTAAACCTTATCGGAATAAGAATTAAGACATACTTTATAGGCGGCTCAATACATGGTGCATATGTATATGCATATACTTCGCTTATACAAGAATTTCTTGCACGTGGCGTTATACAGACATGTGTCAAGTCACTTATGCGTGTAAAATACCAGAAAACATTTGGTATTATACTTACATCGCTTATGTTTTCAACTATGCACATACCACTTGGGTTCTATTTTATGGTAGGTGCATTAGCTTTAAGCCTTGCACTTGGATATATATATGAACGCCAAGGAGATATCTGGGGATGCGTATTCCTTCACTGGTGCTGTGGTTATATTGGTATGTGCCTGTATTTTTAACGTGTAAATTCTTTACCTGTAAGCATTAAAAATGCTTCTTTATACTTACCAGTTGTCTTTTCTACAACTTCTTCTGGAAGTTTATAATCACTGTCAGGGTTAGCCTTAAGCCAGTCTCTTACAAACTGCTTATCAAACGAAGGCTGTCCCTGTCCAGGTTTATATCCCTCTAAAGGCCAAAACCTTGAACTGTCAGGCGTAAGCATCTCATCGCCAAGAATTACATTTCCATCCTTATCAAGCCCAAACTCAAACTTTGTATCAGCAATAATTATACCCTTAGACAGTGCATACTCTGCACACTTTTTATAAAGTGCAATTGTGCAGTCCATTATCTTCTTTGCATACTCTTCGCCCCTGCCCGGAAATTCCTTTTCAAGAATTGTAGCACTTTCCTCAAATGTAATATGCTCATCGTGGTCTCCTATCTCTGCCTTTGTTGTAGGTGTATATATTGGCTCTGGCAGTTTGTCCGACTCTTTAAGCCCGTTAGGAAGTTCTATACCACATACAGTACCACTTTTCTTATAACTTTCCCATCCACTTCCAGTAATATAACCACGAACTATACACTCTATAGGAAGCATCTTAAGTTTCTTACACAACATACTATTGCCATTAAACTTAACACCTCTGAAAAACTCTGGCATATCATCTGTATCTGTAGAAATCATGTGGTTTGGAACAATATCATTTGTGAAATCAAACCAAAACTTGGACATCTGTGTAAGTATAGCACCTTTGTCTGTAACTTCATTCTTTAATATCACATCAAATGCAGAAATTCTGTCAGTTGCCACAATTACAAGGCTGTCATCATTATCATATACCTCGCGTACCTTACCTTCTTTAACTGGTGAAAATTCTCTCATAATTTACCTCCATTTTCTTCCAGACCACACTGCTTGCAAAAAGTGCATATCCAAAAGGATTATATGCCTCTTCCATCAAATGGTGGTCAATAGAACTGCTGATTGCCAATACCACAATAACAAGCATAAGTGCTGTATCTTCCTTATACTTATAACATATAACTGCATAAATAACAAAAACCATACATAGAAACACTAGACCATATCTAAGCAGTATAAAAAGATAGGAACTGTCTATAAAAAAGTATGGCTTTGTATGCTTTAAAGAACCTCCAAACCCTTCCATTGGAACATTCTTTCCAAAAAGTGGAATGCCATATTGCTGCAATCCTTTATAAGCCAGTGCTAACCTTCCCGTAACAAATTCATCCAAATCAACCATAAACTCACTGTTTGCCCTGTAGGAAGCTGACAAGAAATACATAAAAAGTCCAAGAACTGGCAAGCTTACCGAAGCAAGCCTTTTCCATCTTACTTTATGTTTAAAATATAACTTTGTTTTCTTAAAGAAATTTAGTTTATCTATACGCCTGCCAGTTGTGATATCTATAACAGCCGTCTGCTCTTTTTTACTTAAAGACTGTGCTATCTGCAAAGTGCCAAAACATACCATCATTATAATAATACATACCGTATCAAGTTTTGCATGACAAAAATAAAAGACAAAACCATCAATAAAACATACTACCACATAATGATACCATTTAAGCCTCTCATAGTATAAATAAAAAGCTGTTAAAAGCATATAAAAGACGTGTGCTGCAAAATCCGTTGTATATGTGCAGCCAAATGAATACCGCAGACGCTTTGTTTCTGATGATGTATAAGCCAAATTTTCAATTACTCCAAGAAGTGACGCAACAAATGCCAACCCCATAATAGTAATATTCATCAACAAATATATCTGCAATATTTTTCTAAAAGAAACATCCTTTGCTGCAACTACTACAAATAGCCATAAAATGGGCCAGAAATAACCAGACGAAAGAAATACAATAGCCCCACAGAAAAACATTACGGCTATTGTTATAAACATTTTAAATGTATAAATATCAAACAATATAATTTTTGTTATCATTAATAAAACAGAAACTCCAAAGCAAATCTTAATGGGTATGCCAGAACGTGGAAACATGGTAGTTCTTATAATGCTCCAAAAAAGAAATAAAGCAAATCCACTACAAAACAATATTTCGCTGTTATATTTTTCTTTAATAAAGCTGTTATATTTTCCTTTTAGAAGTTCCATTTTTATTATCCTCATATATAATATTGTTACTACTCTATCACAATGCAGCCCCAAACTGGTATTCCAAACTTCTGACATGTTCCCATCTGTCTGCTAAGTTGTGGATAGGTATTTTCACCAGCTTTTACAATTATTACTGTGTATTGTTTTTCAATCATTTTCTCTAATTCACTGGCATTTTCCCCTGCCATAATCCCAGATGAGACATCAACTTCCCTTTTCTGAAAGGCTTCTATTATTTCATCTGACACTTTTTTAACAGAGTCATCCTCAGATAAAAGATTTAAGAAAAATCCGTCTGCCTTGCACTTTTTAACCATTAAACCAAGTTCGGTGATTTCAAATGCCGTATCAGAATTTTCTTCCATTTTCTGGCTATCACATGAAAATACTGGTATATCCATATTAGTTAATTCTTTAGCTGAACGTATCTTGTCACTTATCAGATAACACAGAATAATTACTGCAAATGGTAGCACACATCCAAGAACTACACCAAAAATTATATAAACTATCAATGTTTTGTTTCCCGGTGCGGCGGATTCTAATACTGCAGGTGTATTATCTTCAATATAAGTTGCTTTTGCATTTTTATTAGATGCTATCCTGCTATTGTAATCTGCAAGAGAAATATTGTAATTTTTCAAAGTATCCATCTTGGAATTCTGTGCATTAGTCAAATCATTATCTACTTTTGTATAAAATGTGCTTTCCATCGGTTTTAAAGAAAACTCCCCATATGCCTTAACCACTTCTGGCACATGATTCTCTAACCCCTTTTGAAGCGTTTTTAACATCTTCTTTCCCTGTTCTTGTTCATAGTGCAGTACAGTAATATTAAGTATATTGCCATTAGTTGCCCAAGAAAACAGCTCTCTTAAATACCCTGACGTATCACTGCCATATTCCGCTTCAATACACTGTTGTGCATTGCCATAGGCAAAAAAGTTAGTCAGTGCATACATCACGCCACTTGGGTCTGCTGTGTCTGCTACAACATACTGTGCCACAGATACATATACATTGGCAGGAGTTAGTTTCATATAAGCAGATTCATCTATATATTTTTGTAACTTTGCTATCTCTTCTTCAATAATTTCTATATTTTCCTGTGCCTCTTCTATCTGTTTATCATAGGCATCAAGCTGTTCATTGTATATATCAACCTCTTCCTGTTGCTCGTCTGACAAGTATTTAATTTTATTAGCCTGACGATAGCCAATTACACCTAAAGCAACTACACAAATAATTATAAATGGAACTATTATCTTCCAATGGCTAATATAATCATCTGCTACTTTCTTAAAATAATAACTTTTCCTGTCCATATCTTTCCTCATTTCTGCACTTGGTTTCTTATAAGAATTGTTCCGCTTAACAATACCTTTTATCTGCCCTAACATTTCTAAAATTAATGGCTCTTTTTTTAACACAAGCACTGCACCATAACATACAAAGAAAAATGCAGCAGATAATAAAAGTGAAATTATTGCAGATACATTTAAAAACTTTACCCATAGAGCAGCTACACTTCCTAAAAAACTAGCTATAAGCAATCGTTTCCAATTAAAATCTAGAAATGGATTACCTGCTATTTTCCATATATAATGATACTGAACCAGTAAAACTACTACTTCTGCTACAAGTGTTCCTATCGATGCACCAACTGCCCCATATTGTGGAATTAAAATAATATTCAATATCAAATCAGTAGTAGCCCCTGCCATCACAGAGTATAAGGTGTTTTTTCCTCTTTCCATTGCTACTAGTATCTGTATCCCTATAATATTTGTTAAACCAATTAGTAATATAGTAGGCATAATTACCTGCATTGGAACTACTGACCTAGAATACTCAGGTCCTGACATTAATTCTATGCTCTCACTTGCAAAAAAAATAAAATAAACTACTATTGGAAATATAAGCCAAATCATTATATGAATTGCTTTTTTAAAAGTTTCCTTAAATTCTTTTTCCATTCTTTTTTCAAGGTAATATGACATTCTAGGTAACAGAACTATTACTACTGCACTGACAATATTGACAAAAATCACCTTAATATTAACCGCCGCATTATAATATCCTGTCTCTTTCGAACTTTTCATCATCCCAAGCATAAAGGTATCTAAATTAGTATATACCATTGTAGCACATGAAATTGCAAAAAGAACAAATACTTGTCTAACATGTGGCTTTATATGATAATGTCCTAACGGTTTTACAAAAATATAATTGTGAATATGAAAAAAATTCAAAATACTGGATGCTTGTGAGGCAAAAACAGTAATCATTCCATAATAGATATAATCTTCTTTTACTCTAACTAGAATAAATAAGAATGGTATAGCAACAATTTTAAAAATTAAAGCTCTTAATGTAATATACGAATATTGTTCTATTGCCTGATACAACCATTCTACTCCAATAGTTTTTAACAGAATCATTATACTCATTGCCAAAAACAATGTCTTATCATCACACAGTTGCGGAATATTAAACATTAAAACCACAAAAAGAATATAGGAAAAAAGCGTCATAAGCATATTTATAAAAAACAGCTCATGTACTGTCCTACTAAGCTTCTCTTTATCATCTCTTACTTTGGCACATGCCTGTACTCCATATGTTGGTATGCCAAGCTGTGCCAGTATCATAAAATAAGTAAGGACTGATGTTGCAAAAGAAACCCTTCCCATTCCCTCAGGATATAGTATCCTTGATGCATATGGATAGGCTACAACTGGAAAAATATAGGAAGATACCTTTAATATTCCATTCAAAAGCATATTATATGCAAGTGATTTTTCCTTTGCCATTTACCACACCTATTCTCTATATTTTTACACTATTTACTGTACACATACTATGCCACTGGCTTCACTGCCGAGGTCTTTTAACTGTGTAAACATATACTCAAGTTCTTTTAATGTCCCCTTCCCCAACTCTTCAATAATAATAATATTATTTTTATTACATAACTTAGTATAACTCTGACTACTGTCAGATAGAGCCACCTTATTGCATTCTATACCACTCTTTTCTATTGTACTAACTACTAACTCCATCTGTGACCTTCCAAATCCTGTTGTACAATTATTTATTATAGTAAGCGAAGTTATACCATTATTATTACAGTATGTGTTAATTTTGGCAACAATAATATCCAGACTGACTGGCTTATCACTGCCAACATCACCCAATATTAACCTTGCCAATTTATTTTTATTCCGTCCAAGCGTTCCAAATACCCTTGTCAGTCCTGTATTAGTAATCTGCCTCTGCACAAAAATTTTTCCATTAAACATCGTAAGTACAATTATTATAGCTATTAAGACAAAACCACCAAATAAAATACCAATAATTATATATTTTACAATGGTACTCCGTCCATCTTCTTCCACTTCATCATCTTCTATGTTACCTTCCATCTGATTGACAAGCTGGTTGTACAGTGCTATCTGTGTTTCATTTAATGTGTCATACACTGTTTTATGCTGGTTGTACAAATCCATAAGCTGTGTATTATTTGTAGTCTTAGTATTTAATACAGTGTTATCAGTAATCTGGCATACGCTTGAAATAACTTTCTTTATTGAATGACCTTCATACTCTTTCTGTACTTCTTGGCTAAATTCCTCTACATATTTGATAACTAAATTTTGCAACTCTTCACTTTGCTCTTTATTCTTGCCAAGTATCTTTACTGAAATAATTCTGTTTAAATCGTCACCATTATCATAATTGGTGTCACTGTCTTCTGTTATATTGGTTCTAAGTTTATTATCCATATAACTTATCAGTTCAACAAGATACTTTGCTTCAACCTGTTCGGAAAATTCTGCTGCCACTTTATTATACATATCACCATCAAACATAAATGCTACATACATCTGCCTGATGTATTTATTATTGACGTTGTGGTTAAGCATAAAATCTATCCTTGCCACATTGACATTATTAGGGTCTATTGACAAATAAATAGAGTTTTCTATATACTCTGTTTTATCATTAATAATTCCTTGATGTGCAACTAAAGTTTCAACCTTTGCGCTTTCATCAGGGTCAAGTTTTTTGTACAGATTTTCTATTGGCACCTCTTTTTTAGATGACTTATGCTTGTATGAACCAAGTGCACCAAATGCCGCAGCAAAAACAATACAAGCAATTAAGATTATCTGCCATCTTCTCACAATCTCCCACAATAACACTCTTAAATCAATTACTACTTCATCATTATCCATTGCTGTTCTCCTATCTTCATTATAGCTACTTAAATACAACAGAAGCTTTTACTCTGCCCCCTTACTAAATAGTACAACCCAAACTGTCTTCATAATGATTTTTAAATCAAGTCTTAAGTTCCAGTTATCAATGTATTCACAATCCAGCTTAACTATTTCATCAAAGTCAGTTATGCTGCTTCTGCCACTTACTTGCCAAAGACCTGTCAGTCCAGGCTTTATGCTTACCCTTCGTCTGTGGTATGGATTATACATTTCAAATTCAGACTCAGTAGGAGGACGTGTGCCAACAAGGCTCATATCACCTTTTATAATATTTATCGCCTGTGGCAATTCATCTATGCTTAGCTTCCTGATAATCCTCCCAACAGGAAATATCCTAGGGTCATCTTTTATTTTAAACATATAGTCGCTGTCCATTTCGTTATTTGCCATAAGCTCAGCTTTTCTCTCTTCTGCATCCATATACATGGAACGGAACTTATATATCTGAAACCTTCTGCCATTTTTACCTATACGTGTCTGTTTAAAAAATATAGGTCCTGGGGACTGTATTAATATGCCCACAGAAACAAAAGGCAATGCTATACACATCGAAATAAATAACAGCATACCCCCGCATATATCCATAATACGCTTAATTACTACATCACGTATAACATATTCATAATTAGAGTATGTCAGTACACCATATATCCCCATATATCCAAACTGTTTTTTGCCAAACTCATACCCAAACTCTTGTATATTGAGATGTATCTTTATCCCCATTGGATGCAGCCATTCTATAATTTTTTTTATATAATCATCTGAACCATGCGGTATATGTATAAATGCCCCATCTACAGGAATATTTTTTAATACATCTTCCATAGTATTCATATCGGCAATAACTGGAACACCATTAACATTTCCGCCTGTCATATCTTTATCAGTAAGTATAATATATTCTACACTTAAATAATTAATTGCTCTAAGTTCTTTTAACACATCTTCTGCGTGCAGACTATCTGATATCAATACAAGTTTTTCCGCATATGTAGTCATATATTTCCGCCTGAGTACCTCTTTCAACAACAGATGCTCAATATATGTTCCTACAATAGATATTATAAAAAAATACCCCATATGTAACCTTGAAAAACCATCACCCAGTTTCATTATATAAAAAAATATCGTTACACATGCGAATACTATTGCATACTGTTTTAACACAAGAAAGGCTTCCCTTGCCTTATCCCTTGTTAAAAAATCAATATTCGTCCTAAAAAAAAGCTGTACTGCAATATAAGCAATGATTACAAACCAGAAAAACACCGCATAGTCAGCATTAGTCATTATATGTGTTCTCACATGGCTAAATCTAAGTACATTAGCAGTGGCATATGCGACAAGTATAACACCAATATCTAACAGTATAGCCATGTACTTAGCCAAAGTCCTTATTTTCTGATCCATTACATTATCCTTTCGTACTGTAAATCCACCTAAAAATTATAACATATTAATTAATAAATGCAATTGTTTAAATCTGGATTTATAAAAAATTTTATATTTCACCAAAGTTTCTTATAGTCCATTAGCTTTTCTCAATACTGCTGAAGCAATACTATACAGCCTGTAATGGCTTTTACGCAGTAGATATATTGCTTTATTAGTCATTTTGTTATATATCTGTGGATATTTTTTTTTCATACCTCTATCTATTTTAATAATCTTTTTTTTCATTTCAGAGCTTGCGGGATAGCTTAAATATATTTTTATCTGGCTTGTTACAAGTTTTGCAATAGCTTTTTCTAAATATTCTTTTTTAGGTTTGCTTAAATTCTTTTTATTGCTGCTATTATACAGTCCTATAATTCTTTTAGTAACCTTTTCATGATGTGAACAATTTTTCTGCATATTTAAAATGTCCATACTCTGTGTGCTGAGACCAAGCCGATACATATACACAGGTTTCTTTAAAAAGGCAATTGTATTAATATATGGAACTGGAAATAACACATATTCTGCATCAACATAAAAGCAGTGCTTATCTAATGTAATTTTATTATTTTGTAGTATTTTTGTCTTTATAGTCATTGCATGAATATTAATATATATATCCCTGCACACATTATCAAATAAATATTTTTTTCTATATTTCATTCCCTTAAAAGAGTTTTCAATCTTTTTAATCTTATCTTTAGTTGCATCGTCCACCCACCAGTAATCAGTGGATATAACATCGACATCTGTAACCTTTATAAAATCTATAAGCTCTTTAAATGCACGTTTGTCCACCCAGTCATCGCCATCAACTGTTTTAAAATACTTTCCTTTTGCCTCTGATATTCCACAATTTACAGCAGAACCATGCCCACCATTTTTTTTATTAATCACTCTAAAAGTATTAGGATATTTCTTCTGATATCTATCAGCTATTAAAGCCGTATCATCCACTGAACCATCATTTATTACAAGTACTTCAATATCATCCATAAAAGACTTATCAATAAATGAATCCAAACACTCTTTTATATATTTCTCTATATTATAAGCCGCAATCGAAACGGTTAGTAATTTCTTCATAAATATCCCACATCCTTTTTTCTACGACATCTTTCGAAAATTTTTTAACTCTTTCCCTATTCCAACTGCCCATCTGTTTTCTTCGTACATCACGTGGAACAGCACTTTTTCTGTCTTTCTCTGTAAACATCCTTCTCACTTTTACAGCAAAATCTTCAGGTTCAAAACTATGCACCAGATAGCCACCTTTTGCATGTTCAATTAGATCCGTAACACCCCTTATTCTGCTTGCAATAATAGGAAGCCCTGCTGCCATAGCCTCCATAACCACTACAGGAAGCCCTTCTTGAAATGATGTCAGTATAAAACAGTCTGATGCAGACATTAAAGTCTGAACATCATTCACATATCCAATTAAAAATACCTTCTTATCTAAATGTAATTCATATACCCTTTTACGAAGAACCTTTTCTTCACTGCCAGAGCCGCCTATAATACAAATTATATCCAAGTCTGCCAGCTCTGCCATCATTTCCACTAACAATAAATGATTTTTCCTTTTTGAAAGTTCTCCTATACTTACAAGAATCTTGGTATCAGGATTTATCCGCTTTCCAATGATATTGTATATATATGCTGCCTTTTGGCTACCATCCATACTGTTATTATTGTTATTCTCTGATAGCTTTATGCCAACTCCTGGCACATACTCTGCTCTCCCCCTTATAGGAAACTTCTTCGCCCTTTTGTAATCCTCATGATTTATTAATATAAGCCTGTCTGTATACCTTGCCAAATATCTTTCAACTGGATAGTAAAGCCAGTTTTTAAGAGGTGCACCCTTAAAAAAATGAAAGCCATGAGCAGTGTAAAGTACAGGTACCAAACGACCATTTTCATTTCTCACTTTTTTAGCCGCAAGCCTTGCAATAACCCCACTCATTGGCATATGACAATGTATTAAGTCAAAATCTTCTGATAACATTAACTGTTTTAACTGCATATACGACTTTTTTACCTCACCTGAAAACGGTGAACGCACAAAGTCAATCTGATGTGTTATAATACCAGTGTTGTCAAGGCGGCTATTGTCTTTTCCATAAACTACAGTATTCAAATCTGTAGCATAATGTACCTCATAACCCATTTTTTGAAGTATTTTTACGTTATTCATTTCATGTTGTGGAATAAATCCACTGACCCTTGTTACAAGTAATGCCTTTTTCAAATATCATGCCTCCTGTATTGCAGTATTATAAATATAACTTCTCAGTCTTCTAAATCCAGATAGCATTTCCAAAAATCAAGGCTAGTCAGCTCTTTATATCTCTTTTGGTATTCTTTGGCTGCTTTATCATATGATTTACGCATAATACAATGAATATCATACATACTTTTCAAAAAATTAAATAATTCTCTATAACTACGTCTACATACAAAACCCTTTCCCGTATCTGGCTCATAGTACAAGACCTTTTTCACCCTAAATAAATGACTTATAAATATCCCTATAGGAAATACAAAAAACTTGTTCTTTCCTGGCAATAGCCACCCATTTAAAAAAAGAATATGATATAATTCAAATTTTTCTGTTTTATACAATGACTTTTTTTCTCTTTTTTCATTATGCCAATTCTTTTTATATCTATCAAGCTTTGATGAAACGTCTTCTAGCTTATAACCCATTTTCATAATATCCTGATGTAATGCCACAGGTTCTTGTTTTTTCAAAAACTCAGGTCCCTCACAAAAATCTTTCACTGCCTGCATTAACAACTCTTTATTTTTATAATGATATTTACACAGTTGTCCTATCATGTGAATAAATAGATGTTTTTGTGCTTGTTTCCAATTATACTCTGGTCTATGAATAGCATTCACTATAAATAAATTTCTTGTATTGTAATACTCCAGATTTGATGCTCTTCTATTTTCAAATGTATCATGCCAGACATTTATGCCATTTAAATGCATAATCCCTTTAACATAACGGATATTATATTCAACATCATCTCTATGGATAAATATAGGCAGTGGAAGATTTTCATCCAATTTTTCGTTAAATGGAATGCAACAATACCACCATCCATTGTACTCCTCTGGCATAAGCTTTTCATTGGCAAGCAAAAAATATTTTTTAGATAAGTCATAACCCTCTTTTGGAGATTGTGCCCTTCCATTATTCCAATACTCTCCACATGCATGTTGTACTTCCATAAAATCTGTGCGAAGCAAAGCTCCACCCACAGTTGCATCTTTATATTTTTTATTGCACATACACAAAAGTGTATATGTTCTATACAATGCCTCAGGCTCAAGCAGTATATCATCATCCATAAATAGAAAATGTGTATAATTCTGTTTTTTTTGTTCTCTCAAAGCTTCTATCATGCACCTTGTAAAGCCACCAGTACCACCTGCATTTTTATTATGAATACACATAACAAATTCCTCAGATATCATATTACAATCTAAGGTTTTGCCATTATCTGATACATATATCTTTAAATTTCCATATAACGGCGATTTTGTTTTATGAAGAAATTCATTAGAAAGCAATTTTAGAGTTCTATTGATATATTTTTCACGCCGATATGTACAAATTCCAATAGCTATATGTACCTTGTTTACCATTTCCTGTGAAGTTTGATAGGAACCTGAATAAAAAGTCACTTCTTCATCTGCCTCTAGTTTAAAAAATACAATACCACCACAAATATCTTCTGGAATATTAAAAACAAGATTCACAGCCTGTCCATTGCTTGTTGTATCAAAAAAATTTTTTTCTATAATTTTTTCTATTTCAGTTTCATTTCGCAACTTACTATGACACAAATATACTTTTCCTTTTCCCTTTAAACATATATGAAGTTGAAAATCTGAAATATTTGTATATTCTTGCCACTTTACCAACGAAAAACCATTAAAATAAGTAAAAAAAGAACAGACTCCTCCTTTTTTTACTAATAATATTTCTGAATTAAAATTAGTTATGTTCCCCTTCTCTTGGCGATAATACAGAATACTTTTATCACAGATGCTTTTTTTAGGGAATATTATATTTTGTAAAACCATATTTTTTCCTTCCACTTATAAAACTCAATTAATTATAACATCATGTTTATTGTTATGTCAACGACTTGAAAAGTGGCATTTACCACTAAAAAAGCACCAGTAGATATTAACCACTGATGCTTTATGGGATAACTCCCTAGATGCTGCATATAGATTTAATAATAAAAATTATTTCTTTATAACCTTAACTTTTTTGCCTGCGCCTTTAGCCTGAACAATTTTCTTGTACTTTTTAACTTTTCCGCTTGGAACTTTGAATGTTGCATTTTTCTTGATGCCCTTAAATGCATTAGCCTTAACCTTGCTAGCTGTAAGCTTTTTAGTATTCATTCTAATAGTCTTTAAGTTCTTGCATCCCTTGAATGCATTCTGTCCAATCTTGTTAATATTTGCACCAATGATAACCTTTGTTACCTTCTTATTGTTTTTAAGAGCACCTTTAACAATAGTTGTTACCTTGTAGGTCTTACCATTAATCTTAATAGTCGCAGGAATCTTTACAAGCTTATTCTTACTCTTAACTCCTGTAAACTGTACAGTTCTTGTACCACTTACAGATGTTACTTGGTAAGTTAAATTGCTAGTAGTAACTTTGTTTCCTACTTTAACAGTTGTTGTAGGAGCCTTTGTAGGAGCTGGTGTTGTTTCTGGTGCGTTTGTAGGAGCTGCAGATGTTCCTGGTGCATTCGTAGGAGCTGCAGATGTTCCTGGTGCGTTTGTAGGAGCTGCAGATGTTCCTGGTGCATTTGTAGGAGCTGCAGATGTTCCTGGTGCTGAACTACTACCTGGATTTGGATTTGGTAATAAAGGACGGTCTGTAGGATCTGCTGATGCAGCTGGACCTGAAGTTGCAACTGCTGAACTTGTAGGTGTTTTTGTAGGAGTTGACACAGCATCTTTTAATGTAATATTTATTTCTTTTACATATATTATTGCAATATCGTTTGTAAGGTTCTCAACAGTAAAAGTACCTGTCTTAGAATCTGTAAAGCTGATTACTGCACTTTGTGTTGCAGCGTTAGCTGCAGAACCTGTTGCTACAACTGCTGTGGCACTCTTATTCTTATCTTTATCAAATTCTTCCTTTTCATTTGCTGGTGTAACTTTTATTACTGCACTGGTTGCTGTAGTACTATTTACAGCAAATCTAACATTGCTATTATCCGATAGGTTCTCTACTTTTGTTACTGCTGCTTGAGCTATTGGTGATACTGGCAACAATGAAACCATCATTGCAAGTGCCATCAGAAAGCTTATTTTACGTTTTGTTTCTTTCTGTCTAAGAAATTTCATAAACTTATCTACCTTTCCTTTCTTCCTTGTTATTTTACATTCTAATTTTATGTATCTAGACAAATTGTAAAGTGTAAAAAGATATCTGTTTAAAATTTTACATATGCAGGCCAGGCAACAAGGCATAAACAAGGGCAAAACCCCTTTAATTCATCTTTCTCATTAATGCAACATCTTAAAAACAGATTATTATTACTTTACAATAGATACCATATGAAATTATCCTGCTCTTATAACTGCTATATAGAAACAAGGGCAGAACCAATTCATTACATATAATATCACATTAATTCAAAAAAAGCTACCTTAAATTGATAAACTTTTCATTACATTTTTTGGAACTTTTGACATGTGATATATTTTATGATATTTATTTATCAACAGAATTAATATACAGTACAACACAATGCCCCTAAACACAGCTTTTAGAGTACCACATACATTCATTTATGAAAAAATCATTCATAATTGCTCTCGTATACTATACTAATAGCAAATTATGTTATTTTTGTTACGTTTTTCTGTCATTTATATTTTTTTGATTATATATTACCATTTTATTATTGTCAATGATTAATTTCTTATCAACGTAACATCCAAATACTTGAAACAAGCTTACAAATATTGTATAATTTTATAACAAATAGTGTATTAAAGGATATAAAAAATATGAAACCAAGAATTTTTATTAGTTCCACATTTTATGATTTGAAATATATTAGAGAAGATTTGGCAAGTTTTGTTAAAGCACATGATTATGAACCAGTAATGTTTGAAAATGGAGATATAGGATACACACCAGGAAAACCTCTTGATATATCATGTTATGAGGCTATGAGAAATTCAGATATGGTAATCCTTATTATAGGCGGCGAATACGGAAGTGCTGCAAATGGTGAAAAAAGGAATGGATTCAATGAATATATATCAATTACAAGGAACGAATTTAGGACAGCAATAGAAACTGGTATACCTGTCTTTGTAATGATAGATAAAAAAGTTATGACAGAATATGAAGTCTATGAAGTAAATTATGAAGCAATAGAGAATGGAATAGGCATAATGAAATTTCCTTCCACTAAAAATATAAATGTATTCAGATTTATTAAAGAAATCAAAAACATTGTCAATCTTCCAATACAGGAGTTTGAAAAATCCGCTGATATAAAAGGATTTATTGGTAAACAATGGGCTGATATGTTTAAACATTATCTGCGTTCCCTTAGAAATCAAAACGAAGATAAAAAAATTGAAAATTCAGTAGATGAAATGAAAAGCTTAATCCAGAAGATAGATATAATGGTTGATAGTGTTGGTAAAAATGTATTGTCAAAAGAAGACCCAGAAGAATATAAAAATGTAATTAATCAACAAGAGATTTTATCATTTTGTGATGTATTGATAAAAAGACTTAAATTTAGGTGTAATATAGAAAACTATTCATCCAATAGGCGTAGAGGCTTTGTATTAACAATTATAGATTGCCTAAAAGAAATAGATATAAATAATTTTAATAAAATTGGTTCTCAATTATTTAACAAGCTAAATTTTAATGGCTATAAAGTATCAACTATACAACACAACGAAAAATATAATAAAATAGTAATAAGTAAACTTTATCTTGTACATAACGAAAAAAGTGTTGAAAAAATCATTGAAATAATGTCTATGGAAGATTATTTTAGTAGAATGTTTTATTAAATTAGTTAAAAAATATATAAATATCAACTGCCCTTCGGATTATTATATTCAAAGAGCAGTTACTTTTATGTAATTTTTACATAAATTCTAATCTTTCCATTTTTTATCTTGCCATTTTGTTCCTTGAAAGATATTTAAATTATTAATTTGAGATGCTGGCAACAATAATTTTTCACCAAAACTGTTGAGATTTTTACATTCGGCAAACATAAAATCTATATTTTTGGGGTCTGTTATTTGTGATGTATCAAAGCCACTTATATCTAATTCTGTAATAGAGGAACATTTATAAAACATCGCGTACATGCTATATACCTTTGAAGTATCAAAGTTACTTACATCTATCTGATTTAATGATGTACACTCCCAGAACATAGCCTGCATAATTGTTACATTAGAAGTGTCAAAGTGGCTTACATCTATACTTTTTAATGATGTACATTTTTCAAACATACTTTGCATAGTTGTTACTTTAGAAGTGTTAAAATGACTAATATCTAAGGTCTCTAAAAAAGTACAATTATTGAACATATCTTGCATAGTTGTCACATTAGAAGTGTCAAAACCTCCTAAGTCTAATTCTTCCAATTTTTTGCATCCGCAGAACATCTCACACATATTTACTACGTTTGAAGTATCAAAACTACTGACATCTAATTTCTCCAGTGATTGACAAGCAGAAAACATACCTTTCATATTTGTCACTGCCGAAGTATCAAGCTCTTTCCAATGTAATTCTTTTATCTTTTGACAGTTACAAAACATTAAATTCATATTGGTTACATTAGAAGTGTCAAAATTACTAATATCTAGTGTACTTAAGGAAGCACAATCATTAAACATACTTTCCATATTGGTTACATTAGAAGTGTCAAAATTGCTGACATTCAGTTCTTTTAATGATTCGCAAGCATAAAACATAAACGCCATATTTGTTACTGAAGAAGTATTAAATCCATTAAAATCAACTGATTCCAGATTAGTACAGTATATAAACATATATCCAAATGACGTAGCATTATCTGTATGGAAACACTTATTAAAATTAATTTCTTTCACATTTGTATAATTACAAAACAAGTCCTGACATGCTGTTTTAGCATTGATTCCACCATCTCCTGCAATATATAAGTCATATAGTTCGCCATTTTGTTCAACGTATGCCATTACAGAACTATTTTTATCTATTGATACATCCCAAGCACTGCTAGGAAGATTTTTTGTACTATCCAAAAAAGTAACACTTCTAATATCTGAACGAAGCATATTACTTCCTAACACCCGACCATTTTTATCTTCCCAACTAAGTCGGTCTGTCATCAAAATATTATCTTCCCATGACTTTTGTTTGCTATGAGAGCTTGACCATATAAAATAAGCTACTATAGATAGGGCAACAACACATGACAGAACTATGGCTATAAAAGTCATATTAACACTAGTTTTGACATATTCATTTGTAAGAGGTACTTCACATTTTGTACATTTATCTGCTTTTATTGAATATTCGCTACCACATATATCACATTTCTTTACTGTTTTTTCTTTTGTCAAACGAATATATCTGTACATAACTATCATCCTTCCTGTTTATTATTATTTTATTCTTTATATACTTAATGGTAAAATATTATACGAAAAATTATATCATATTTATAAATATTTAACAATATTTTCTTATAATTATAATATAGCAATAAATATACTGTTTAATATTACAAAAAATATGTAAAAATCCACTCCTTTAGGTGTGGCATGGATAATATGATTATTAAATAAATATATATATAAAATGCTTGATACCATATGTTGAATATGTTATTCTATACACATAATATTTAAGGAACAAAGAAAAGGGATTGATAAATCTATATAATTAAGAGCCCAATGTGTTTTAGCTGTTAAAGTTTCACACAACCATTATGATATTATATAAAATAAACTATTGAGGAAGAATTAACAAAAAGCATGACAGAACTTGAAAAATATTATAATAAATTCTGCGAAGATAAAAGGCTTACAAGACGACATGGTCAAGTAGAGTATATTACATCTATGAAATATATACATGAATATTTACAAGACAAAAAAGACAAGAAAATAATTGACATTGGTGCTGGCACTGGAAGGTATTCTGTAAGCCTTGCAGATGAAGGTTATGATGTTACTGCCATTGAGCTTGTAAACTATAACCTTGGAATACTCAAATCTAAAAATAGTACTGTAAAAGCTTTTCGTGGAAATGCTTTAGATTTATCAAGATTTAATGAAAATAGCTTTGATATGGCACTTGTCTTTGGTCCCATGTATCACCTTTTTCAATTTAACGATAAAGTACAGGTTTTAAATGAAGCAAAACGTATTACAAAAAAAGATGGGTATATTCTTGTTGCCTATTGTATGAATGAATACAGCATAATTACATATGCTTTTAAACAGAACTTTGCCATACAATGTCTTAAAGACGGAAAAATAGATAGCAATTTTCATTGTATCTGTAATAAAGAAGATTTATACGATTATGTCAGACTTGAAGATATAGATAAAATTAACAAAACTGCAGGATTAAAACGTATAAAAATAATAGCAACAGACGGACCAGCAGATTATATGCGTAAAACGTTAAACAGTATGGATGAAGAAACTTTTAAAATTTTTATTGAGTATCATTTTGCAACATGCGAAAGACCAGAACTTCTTGGAGCAAGTGCACATACACTAGATATATTGCAAAACTTATAATTGTAAAATTTATAATTACAATTCTATATAGATAAAAAGCAGAGTATAAATATTTGATTTATACATCCTGCTTTTTACTCTTTCTTGAATTAGTTGGAATTAATAATACTAATATGTTTTTTTATGGCTTCAAAACTTTCAGCACTTATAACATGCTCTATGCGGCAGGCATCCTCTGTGGCAACCTGACTATCTACTCCGAGAGAAACCAACCATCTTGAAATAAACTCATGCCTTTCATATATCATATTTGCTATTCTTTTTCCATCTTCTGTAAGATAAATAAACCCCGCGTCTGTAACAGTAATATACTGTTTTTCTTTTAAATTTTTCATAGCTACGCTTACACTTGATTTTTTATATCCAAGTTCATTAGATATGTCAACTGAACGTACAACTGGAAGTTTATTGCTTAAAATTAATATTGTTTCAAGATAATTCTCTTCTGACTCATTTCCTTTCATAATTATAAACACCTCTAAAATAAATATATTAACATATTCCTTTTGCAAAAATAATAATGCAAATAAAAATTTAAATAAAATTATACTATTACTATTATCTTATAGAGTACATTATAGATAAAGTTAATTATCACAAATACTTTTTAGAGGCTTCCAAACTTAGATTATACTGTTCTTGAAGTTTAAGCACAATTGTTTGTGATGGAATTCCTAAATTCTTTAATATAGAAACTGTTCCTTTAATACCCTGTTCTATACCTTGTTCTATACCTTGTTCTATACCTTGTTCTATACCTTCTCTTTTTATAGTTTTTGCTTCATATTCTAAAATTTTTCCACCCATAATAGATTTCACCCCTTCCTTGACAAAGTCATATTTTGCAGCTATATGTTCCAGTACTTTATTAGACATATCAACAATTGTACATCTTGTATATTCACTGATAACTCCTTGAATAGAAAGTTCTTCTAGTCTATTTTTGATTTTCTTATATTCTTTTTGTAATTCTTGCAGTTTTGTTTCATCCTTTTCATATTCTTTAAATCGCTTTTCGTGAGAGAAAATATAAAATGGAATTAACATTAACAGATTCTTATCAAAAATTTCTTTTATTGTATATTTCTGAGATTTCATTACCATTATATCATATTCTATACTTCCACCTGTTGTAACCATTCGAATTTTCATTTGGTCTGGTGTAGAAGCATTACATCGTAGATATAATACTGCAGAATGTGGAAATACTACAGTAAGTATGTTTTCTTTGATTTCTCCCTCATCAAGTGCAATTTGTGTATCATATTCAAAAAACCTAATAAGCATACTATCATCTGCACTGCTTTGACATTCCAAATGATATTTCTTAGTCTCTTTCCCCAATATTTTAAAACTTGAATCTGTAATCAATTCATTCTCATTACCACCCTGCTGGTTTAAGAAGTGTTCATTTGATGAAAATACAATTTTTTCTTTCCCAGAATAACTTTCGCCGAATACCTCATTTATCATAGGTATAATTAAAGAACTACAATCATTCAACAGTGTACGAAATACGTCATCATAAGGAGTATTTGATATTTTTATATCACTCATTGATATTCTTCTCCTCTTTTTATTATATTTTACCATAATTCATAGATTTACTCAATCAGAAAATATTTGACACCCATCTGTTTAAATGATATATTATAGGTGGTTTACATTTATTGCGATTTTAAATGTCAAGAAAGGGAATTTTAGTTTATGAACAGTAAAAATAAAAATTTATTTTTTAACGAATCAGATGATGAAATAGTCGTTGTAACTATAGCACCCGGGACAAGCGATGAATTTGATGTAGAGATAATTGCTGCTGTAGAAATTGAGGAACTTGCACAAGAATATGTCGCTGTACTGCCTATAGAACCAACTGAAGATATGCCAGAGGATGAATTAATCCTTTTAAAATATTCAGAAGATGAAGATGGCAATCCTGAATTTGAGGGAATTACTGATGATGAAGAACTGGAATCAGTTGCGTCTGCTTTTGAACAGTACTTTGACCAAGCAACTAATGAGCTATACAATGACGATGATTATTTAAATGATATCGGGAATTATATTTCTAATACCAAAATTAGGTAAAAATATAGAGGAGGTTTCTGTATGTTTGAAGCATCAGAAATTTCCTCTATATAATTTGTCTTATATACAATATCTGCTTTTTTAAGTTAATATTATAATGTTGGAGTCAAAAAGTAGATATTTTTCATTTTTCGATTACACTATTCATTAATACTGCGGTGGGTCGAAAT
>CANOID010000033.1 GCA_947565985.1 uncultured Lachnoclostridium sp. | reverse complement strand
AATATCTTTATTATATTTGTTCTTAATACTGGATGTAGCACTATAGTCCAGTATTGTATCAACATCACAGTCAAGTTCACGTATAGTAATTTGTTTTAAATCCATGTCAACATTAGTAACAACCCCTGTTATAGTATGTGTTGATACTTCATCTGTCGTTCCAGCTTTAGTATTGTTGTTACTGTGTCTAACACGTTTTTTAACATTGACACTGCACGATGTAGAAACTGATAAAACAAGTACCAAAATTATAAATATTGCAATTTTCTTACACTTAAACCTGCCAAACAACATGGTTTTTCCTCCTAATCACATAAAAAAAACAATACCCTTTAATATTATACTACAAATAAGACTAAATTAAAAGCTTTTTTACTTCTTTAAGAAAATTAAGACGTTCTTTTTCTTGACCACATATACGGCATAACTTTTCAAAATTTTTTGCTGGCATCCATGATTTTTTGCCATTGTAATAAAAATTTACCAGTTTCCAATATTTTTCTGGATATAGTAAAAGTGCATATAAAACCTTCTGTTCTTCTTTTTCAAGTTTTCTTTCTTTTATATAAGCCTCTATTATCTGTATGCCTGTATTTAAGTTCCAACTGTTCTTTTCCATAACTTTTCTTATAAAATCATACAAGTCAATTATCTGTAAACCAATGTCTGCTTTCTCAAAATTAGTAGTTATAATACTATTTCCAGATAGCATTATATTATGATAATTATAACTGCCATGCAATACTCTTCCTTCGGCTATTGTATCACTGTACAACTTATCATAGCCACTTTCTTTTAAAAATTCTTCTGCCTGATTCCCTTGTTCAAAAAAATTCTGGTAAGAATTCAAAAGACATATTTCCATTTCATTTTTCTGTCTTTTTGTGCGTATATAACTGTGAACTTTCTTTATTTCCTTGTTATGGCGCAAAAAAAGTCCTCTAATATCTAGTTTGTTGGTCTTAAATGGCAATTCTTTTGTACCATCCTGTCCAATTACCATTATTTTATGTAAAATGGCCATATTTGAAGATGCAAGCAACACTTTATGTATATCTTTTATATCACATTCTTCACCACTATACCATTTCTTCATAAGCCATTTTTTTCCGTTTCCATCATCTGTCAGTAATTCGTTATCAATATTGGGTATAGCATAATCCACATTTCCATATCCGCCATTAAGTAATAATTTTTTAATATCTTCTTCAAATATAAGTCTTTTTTGGCTTGCTGTATATGTTTTTATCATACATATACCTTTATCTGTGTCTAAAAGAACAGCTCCCCTTATTCTGCGTCTGGATTTTACTGTTACAGGATATTTTTTAATTACTTCATCAAGTCTGTCATCCATAATGCCTTCTCCTTCCCTCACGAATTACATTAAGACTGTATGTTTAATCCTATGCAAAAAGAAGAAAAAAAGAACCGTTATACCTAACATCTTTAGTATAACGGCTCTTAAACATTAGATTACATTTATTGATATAAAAAACAATAGTTTATGCTAAAGCATCCACAAGTTTCTGTACAGCAGCGAGTGCCTCATCAGGAAGCTTATCATATCCATCGTTCTTCTCAGCAAAGCCTTTAACAGCATCTAAACGATTCTGCATAGCACCTTTTAATGCATTCTTGTAGTTCTCATCGTTGAGGTCTGGTACAAAACCTTCCCATTCCATAATTTCGATATCATCGAAGTTGCCCCACTTTTTAAATTCTGCCTTGCCTTCTACAATTGATTCAAGGATACCAAGTGTATCTTTAGGTTGTACTTTCTTGCCCATAAAGTCACCTGTGTTAACAATATAGCAGTCAACATTTTTCTCTTCTACTAACTTCTTGAACTTAACATAGTCATTTACAAGAGGATAAGTTCTAAATGGGTTAGCATAAGGAACAATGCGAAGTGCATTAAGGTCTGTTCCTGCTGCCACACGCTCTGCTGTAGAAGTCTTTGTAGCAAGAGTAGCACCCATAACTGATGCTAAATCTGAACCCTTTAACTTAACTACTGGAGGAATTGCAGGGTCTTTCATAATCCAGATAATTGAATTAACAGGTGAGTCAATCTTATCTACACGGTTTGGAGACCAGAGTTTGGACTTAATAGCACGACCATTGCCATTACGTATATCCTCAGTAACTAACTGAATTTTGCCATCCTCGTCCATTGTAGCTGAACAGTTCTGTGCTGTCAGCAGATACTTATTATCAGGGCATCCTGTAGGATAGTCTGCTGTCTTATCAAAATAAGTAGGCTCAAGAGCTATAGATGCACAAGTATCTGAGTTAATTATAAATGCATCGTCATGAAGAACTGTGATAGCATTATCACCATACTTATTGTTGTGTTTAGCATGTGTAAGAGTAGATTTTCCTGAACCTGAAAGACCAAATACAGATGCAACATACTTCTTTCCATCAGGCAATGAGTACTCTTTCTGTCCACCGTGGCATGATGCATAACCATTTCGGTTTGCAATAGCCCATGCCATTGTAAGAGTTCCCTTCTTATGCTCACCAAAATACTTCATACCAAGAATTGCTGCACAGTTTTCGTTAGTATCAAAGTAGCAAAGTGTCTGAGGGTCACTTAAACAGCTATAATCAACATCTGGAGCAGGTACAGGAACCCACTGTGGGTCAGAGAAGATATAAATATCAGCTTCTTTACCATCTCCAACAGGTTTAGATTCTTTGTACATCTTTATATACTCATCTGACATATACTGGAAATTAAGCATCCAGTTGTACATAAGCATTTCTTCCCCTTCAGGAATCAGAAGATGTGCTTTGACCATAAATTCAGGGTCAAGACCAACAAATACCTGTGCATGATATAATTTCTTAAAACGTGTCTTGTAAATAGCATCCATTACTACTTTGTCAAGTTTAACCTCATCAACACCAGGATAACCTTTAATACGACGTGCTGCTGCGTAACGTCCTGTTACAGCACCATCATTAAACAATAACACCTTAGCATCTGTATCCAGACCAAACTCTTCACCTCTGTAAATAGGCATATCAGTAACAATAGCACCAGGAGTATTCTTCGCTAAGTTATAAGCCTCTTTAAGAGTGTTTACCTTTACTACATTGTTACCATAAAAAGCACCTTCAATGATGGAACGGGTTTTTGAAAAACCAACTTTGCCAGCACCGATTTCTTCCAATTTGTAATTAGCTTTTGTTGCCATTATATATAACCTCCTAAATTTTATTTCTGATACATAAATATTCATGTGTCAGAAATTTTTAATTAAAATAATGGTTACTATATAACCATGTTTCTTTAAGTATAAATTTTTTATTGTAAAAAGTCAACGAAAAAAAAGGGTTATTTACAGATATTTATAACAAGCATAATAAATTATTAATAATTATTCCCTTTAAACAAATACAATTTCATATTATAATAGAGGATAATCAAAATACAATTTAGTTTTATTGTACAAATTATACGGAGGTATATATGAAATTATTAAGTGTAACTATTCCATGTTATAATTCTGCTGAATATATGAGAAATGCAATTGAATCAGCACTGGTAGGCAAAGAAGATATAGAAATACTTATCATTGATGATGGCTCGTCAGACAATACATTGGAAATTGCCAATGAATACAGCAAAAATTACCCTGGAATAGTTCGTACCATACACAAAAAAAATGGTGGACATGGTTCTGCTGTGAATGCTGGCATTGCCCACGCTTCTGGATTATATTTTAAAGTGCTTGACAGTGATGACTGGTTTAATACAGACAGCCTTATTGAAGTGCTTAATTTTCTGCGTAATGTTGTAACAGATTCAATATCACTTGATATGCTAATATGCAATTATGTATATGAAAAACCAAGTATTCATAAACATAAAGTTATCTCGTACAACAGTGCCATACCTAAAAACAGATATATTACTTGGAATGATATTAAACATTTTCGCATGAGTCAGAACCTTATAATGCATTCAATAATATATAAAACAAAACTACTGCGTGAATGTAAATTAAAATTACCTGAGCATACATTTTATGTTGATAACATTTATGCTTACAAGCCTCTTCCATATGTAAAGAGCTTGTACTATATTGATACAGATTTATATCGATATTATATAGGTAGAAACGACCAGTCTGTCAACGAAGCTGTTATGACAAAACGAATTGACCAACAGATTAAAGTAACTAAATTAATGATTGACTGTCTTAATCCTATGCAAATTAAAAATAAAAAACTACGCAATTATATGATTAAGTATCTCGCAATAATGATGATTGTAAGTTCTGCACTTTTAGTCAATGAAGGTTCTGCTGAAAATCTTCAAAAGAGAGAAAACCTCTGGAAATATCTAAAAGACAATAACAAAGCTGTCTATAAAAATATTACCAGAAGAAAATTTGGCTATCCGATGCAGTTTTCTAGCAAATCAGGACGCAAAATAATCATATGGGGATATAACTTTTTCAACAGAATTTATGGATTTAATTAGCAAGCACATAAATAAGTGAAGGGGGGATAAAATGCAACAACTAGTATACTATGATGAAGAAGAAGAATGGGCTAAAGCCTTATTATTATACAATGCTGCTCTTAAAGAAATTTCAACCAAACTTGAAATATTAAATAATGAATTTAAGCTTGCACACCAGTATAATCCAATCGAACACATAACCTCTAGGCTTAAATCTGCTGGAAGTATTGCAAGGAAGCTGCGTATAAAGCAAAAGGAACTAACCGTGGAGAATATTGTACGTTACATTAATGATGTAGCGGGAATCAGAATTATATGTTCATTTACATCAGATATATACAGGATGGCTGCTGCCATAACAAAGCAAAATGATGTAACAGTTCTTAAAGTAAAGGATTACATTGCCAACCCAAAACCTAATGGATATACAAGCTATCATATGATTGTTTCTGTTCCTATTTTTCTGTCCAATGATGTTATAAATACAAAGGTGGAAATACAAATAAGAACAATTGCTATGGATTTTTGGGCAAGCCTTGAGCATAAAATATATTATAAATTTGAAGGTAAAGCACCTGAAGGTATACGCGAAGAACTCCGTCAGTGTGCTGACATCATTTCATTTCTTGACAGAAAGATGTTGTCAATAAATGAAAGTGTAAACAATTACCATCAAGATTTTAATAGTAATCAAGTTTTAAATAACGATATTGATGGGATTCCAAATTCATTAAAACCTCTTTATGGTTCTGTCACTGCTGACTAAATATAATATACTAAAATTAATGCCAGTCATTTATTTGACTGGCGTAATTTTTTCTATTCATTTTTTTCTTCATCTGCCGTTTTACTTAATCCAGCGTTATGTTTAGCCTCATTAAGAGCCTGTTGTTCTTCTTTAGACAATGTGACAGAAGTTTCTCCATTTATTACTTCTTTAACATAATTAAAACATCCTTCCCTAGAGCTATACATAGAATTTAAAATAAAACCATTATTTTCTGATGTAAGCAGCACTAATACGAAGCTTAGTTGACCTCCAACTTCTTCAAATGCATCATATTTTATAAGACCAATTTTCTTATATGTTTTTTCCAAAATTCTCACTATATCTTTAATCTGTCCGTTTATACTTTTCACATTTTCTTCCAGTGTATCTATCGCAGCAAATTTATCTAGTATTGCTTGTTCTAGGGTTTTTCCATCTTCTCCCTCCATAAACTTTTCATAATTAATACGCATATTACTGATTTTCACCATACTAATTATTAACATCATAAAAAGTAATACAATCACCACAGCCATTCCTATAACAACATAGCCTATATCTATCCCTATCGAATTAAACAACTCCATATTTATCTGCTCCTGCCTTCCTTTTTTATTATATATTATGTGTCTTTTCATCATAATTAATTTATATTAGACATAATATCAATTATTCTTTCAAATTCGTCAGGAGAATAATATTCAATCTCTATTTTGCCCTTTCCACCAGACTTACGGTTAATATGTACTTTTGTTCCCATAACTAGTTTAAGTTTTTCTTCATATTGTTTATAAATTAATTCTTCCTGTGAATTTTTCTTCTTTTCTTCAATTTTTTCCTTTATTTCACCATTGTTAATTATCTTTACTAAACGCTCTGCTTCACGTACACTCAGTTTTTCATCAAATATTTTTATAGCAGCATCATATTGTCTATCTCCATCCTCTATAGCAAGTAAAGCTCTGGCATGTCCACTTTTAATCTTATCTTCTATTATCATATTCTTTACTCTTTTATCAAGTTTTAATAAACGTAATGAATTTGTGACTGCCACTCTACTTTTACATACCTTTTCTGCTACTTCATCCTGTTTAAGGTTATAATCTACAATTAATCTATTAAAAGCTTCTGCTTCCTCAATCGGATTCAAATCTTCACGCTGAAGATTTTCAATTAATGCCACTTCCATTATTTGCTGACTTGTATAATCTTTCACTACTACAGGAATATCTTTCAGCCCTGCCATTCTTGCAGCTCTCCATCTTCTTTCTCCTGCAATTATACTGTAGAAACCTTCATCACTTTTCTGAACAATCAAAGGCTCAATAAGACCATGCTGTCTTATCGAATCTGTTAACTCTTGCATAGAGTCTTCATCAAAAGTTTTTCTAGGCTGGAAACTGTTAGGTTCTATTTTATTGATATCTACTGTGTCAACTTCCTTAATTACTTCTCTGATTATTGTCTCTGTTACATTTTCATCAATGTTTTTTTTTGCACTTCTGCCCGTCTCAGGAATTAGTGCATCTAAACCCTTGCCCAATCCTCTTTTTGACATTTTTACTCATTACCCCTTTCAATAACCTCTTCAGCAAGAGACCTATACCCTTCTGCTCCTGTCGATTTTGGCTCATAAATATTTATTGGAAGCCCATGACTTGGTGCCTCTGCAAGTCTTACATTTCTCGGTATAATACTTTTATAAATATTCTGATGAAGATTGTCCTTAACATTTTCCACTACCTGTAAAGATAGGCAAGTTCTGGCATCGTACATAGTAAATACAACGCCTTCAATTTCAAGCTTTGGATTGAGCCTCTCTTTAACAAGTTCAATAGTATACATAAGCTCGCTCAGCCCCTCAAGTGCATAGTATTCACATTGAATAGGAACTAATATAGTGTCTGCAGTTGTCATAGCATTAACAGTTAATATATTTAATGACGGCGGACAATCTATAATAATAAAATCGTATTTTTCTCTGATTTTATCTACCTCGTTTTTTAAAATATACTCCTTATTTTGTTTTCCAGTCAATTCTACTTCTGCCCCGACCAGTCCTCTTTCTGATGGCACTACCGCCAATCTCTCTACTACTGATGGAGTAATAGCTTCTTTTATGCTTATTTCCTCCAAAAGAATTTGATAACTAGTATGTCTAGCATTTTCCCTGTCGATACCAAGTCCACTTGTAGTATTTCCTTGAGGATCCATATCAATGACTAATACATTTTTGCCTTTTTCAGCCAGACAAGCCGACAAATTAATAGCAGTTGTCGTCTTTCCAACACCACCCTTTTGATTAGATATCGCAATCACTCTATTCATATATATTCACTTCCCTTTATCCTTTCAAAATATTTCACATAAAACATTTTGTTGCTTAATCGTATCCTTCTTTTTTATTATAGCACATAAATGTTTCACGTGAAACATTTATGTGTTGTAAATTTACAAAGGATTTTTTTTGGGTTTACCTGCCTGCCGTGGATATTGCTTAGAAACATAGCCTGTCTTATCAAAGATAACAAATTTTCTTGAAATACCTGTTTCTGGTATTTCAAAAGAATACGATATATCAAATTCGCATGAGAGTTTTTTCTGTGCATTAGTAGATTGTATAATTTCACTATCTGCCTTCCCAGATTTATAAGAAATAAATTTCCCACCCTTCTTTAAAAAAGGAATACAGTACTCTAGTAATACAGATATATTGGCTACAGCTCTTGAAACACAATAGTCATATTTTTCACGATAACTGACATCATGTCCCAAGTCTTCTGCCCTACTGTGTACTGTTTCAACATTATCAAGATTACACTCTTTCACTACCCTATTTAAAAACTGGATTCTTTTATTTAAAGAATCCATTAAAGTAAAATCTGCATCATTATATAATATTGCCAGCGGAATCCCCGGAAAACCTGCACCAGTTCCAATATCTATAACTTTTCCTTTACTTATATTAATATAATTTTCTAATGCTATACTATCTATAAAATGTTTATATACTACATCTTTTTCTTCTGTAATACTTGTCAGATTCATCACTTTATTAGTATCAATAAGTAAATCATAGTATATCTTAAATTGTTCAAGTTGTATATCACTTAATGTTATTCCAATTTTTTCTGCACTACTATATAATAATTCTTTCAATATAATTCCCCATTTCGCTCTTTATTTACAGTAACTTTTTCTCAAGATATACCAGTAATACAGAAATATCAGCTGGTGACACTCCCGATATTCTTGAGGCCTGCCCAACCGATGCAGGTTTAAGTTCTTTTAACTTCTGCTTTGCCTCCAATCTTAGACTATAAACTTCATCATAATTTATATTAGCTGGTATTTTTTTCTTTTCAAGTTTTTTAAACTGCTCAACTTGCCTTAATTGCCTTTCAATATATCCCTCATATTTTATTGCTATATTTACCTGTTCCTTTACATCATCAGGTAACTCTGGTCTGCTCCTATCTACTGATTTTAGTTTCTCATAAGAAAGCTCTGGTCTTCTGATAAGTTCTGCCATAGTTACACCCGACTGTAAAAGTGTACTGCCATTCTCCTCCAAAATCTTTTGTACATCTGCCTTTACACCTACAGTAACATTTCTTATTCTTTTTGTCTCTTCTTCTATAAGCCTTTCTTTTTCTAATAACTTCTTGTATCTTTCATTGTCAATAAGCCCGATTTCATATCCAATTTTAGTAAGACGTAAATCTGCATTGTCCTGTCTTAATAACAACCTGTACTCTGCCCTTGATGTCATCATCCGATATGGCTCATTTGTACCTTTTGTTATTAAATCGTCAATAAGTACACCAATATAGGCTTGAGAACGGTCAAGTACTAGTGGTTCTTTGTCTAAAATTCCCATAGATGCATTAATTCCTGCTACTATTCCCTGTGCTGCTGCTTCTTCATATCCTGAACTTCCATTTGATTGTCCTGCACTAAAAAAACCTTTTATATTTTTAAATTCCAGTGTAGCTTTTAATTGTAAAGGATTAATACAATCATATTCTATAGCATAGGCATTGCGTACTATTGTAGCATTTTCAAGTCCTGGTACTGAATGATACATTTTATACTGGACATCCTCTGGCAGTGAACTTGACATTCCTCCTACATACATCTCATTTGTATAATTGCCTTCTGGCTCAATGAAAACTTGGTGTCTCTCCTTATCGGCAAACCGCATAACTTTATCTTCAATTGAAGGACAGTATCTTGGACCTGTTCCTTTAATATTACCTGAATATAAAGGAGAACGGTCTATATTATCTGTGATTATTTTATGTGTTTCCATATTTGTATAGGTCAACCAACAAGAAACCTGTTCTCGCTCAAGGTCACTAGGTACATTTGTAAATGAAAATGGTACAATATCAGTATCACCCTTCTGCTCTGACATTTTAGAAAAATCAATAGTTCTTTTATCTACTCTTGCAGGCGTACCTGTCTTAAATCTTCTGACTTCTATCCCAAGCTTTACAAGACAATCTGTTAGATGGTTAGCAGCAGCAAGCCCATTTGGTCCTGTATACTGGCTTACATCCCCATATATACATCTAGATTTTAGATAAGTTCCAGTACACATTATTGCTGCATTGCATGGATAAATGGCATCTGAAACAGTACGCACTCCTGTAACTTTTCCATCCTCTACTAGTATTTCTGCAACCTCACTTTGTTTAATAACAAGATTGTCTGTATTTTCAAGAACTTTTCTCATAGCCCTACTGTACTCTTTTTTATCTGCTTGTGCTCTAAGTGAATGTACGGCAGGTCCTTTCGACATATTAAGCATTTTTGTCTGTATAAAAGTTTTGTCAATATTTTTTCCCATCTCTCCGCCAAGTGCATCTACTTCACGGACAAGATGCCCCTTTGAACTTCCACCAATATTAGGATTACAAGGCATCATCGCTATACTGTCTATACTAACTGTAAAAATAAGAGTTTTTAAACCTAACCTTGCCGCCGCCAGTGCTGCTTCACATCCTGCGTGTCCTGCACCAATAACAACAACATCATATGACTCATATATACAAGACATATTCAAACCTCCTATAAAATTTCAATGTATTATTTTCCCATACAGAAATCCTTAAAAATTTTATTTATCAAATCTTCTGAAGCTGTTTCTCCATTTATTAGACCCAATTTCTTATATGCATCCATCATATCAATAGTCAAAAAATCTTCAGGCATCCCTAAATTAATACTATCTCTTACCTGTATCAAGCTGTTTAATGCCTCTTCTACAGCTTCTTTATGACGTATATTAGTTAAGTATACTTGGTCATTAAATGTGATGTCTCCATGCAAAAATGAATTTTTAATATAATCACTTAGTTTTTGGAGTCCCTGTTTTGTTTCATTTGAAAATTCAATGCAGTCCCAATCTAAGTTTCTTTTTATATCGTCTTCTGATAGCTTTACATTTAGGTCAGACTTATTCATAAGTACAACACCCACTTTATCTTTAAGCAAATTTATAATCTGTTTGTCCGCTGCATCAAGTGAAACACTAGAATCAACAACATAAATTACAAAATCTGCCTTTTTCAAATACTGAACTGCTCTGTCAACACCAATATTCTCAACTAAATTATTAGTTTTATGTATGCCAGCCGTGTCAACAAGATTTAATACTATATTATCAAGGTACACAGTTTCTTCTATAATATCACGCGTAGTTCCTGCCACATTTGTAACAATTGCCCTTTCCTCATCTAATAATAAATTCATAAGAGATGACTTTCCGGCATTTGGTTTACCAACAATTACTGTGTTAATTCCCTCTGATTTCATTCTGCCATCATCAAAGCATTTAAGTAAAGTACTTAATTTATTTATCTTATCTTCTATACTTGTTAGAATATCTTCTCTATACTCATCCAGATTATAATGTTCAGGGTCATCAAGTGCTGCCTCAATAAAGCCAAGGTTATGAAGGAGCTCCTGTCTTATACCCTCAATATAAACTGATACTCTTCCTTCTAGCTGTTTAACAGCACTATCTAACGCAAAATTGCTTTTAGAAGATATTATTTTCATAACTGCTTCTGCCTGTGATAAATCGATTCTTCCATTTAAAAATGCTCTCTTTGTAAATTCCCCCGGCTCTGCAAGCTTTGCCCCATTTTTTAACAATATCTCTAATATTTTTTTTACTACAAAAGGTCCCCCATGAGCATCGATTTCTATTACATCTTCTTTTGTATAACTATTAGGTGCTTTCATCAATAATACTATTACTTCATCAACAATACTATTGCCATCAATAATAAAGCCATAACTAATAGTGTGTGTCTGTTTCTTAAAAAAATAGTTACAATCCCATGTAAAACCGTCATTTAATTTTCCATGAATTTTATCAATATATTTTTTAGTTCGGAATACTTTTCCGACTATTTCCAAAGATTGGTTTCCACTTATACGTATTATTCCTATTCCGCCACCCATTCCACTTGCAATGCCTGTAATAGTGTTATTATCCCTCATACAGATTTTCGCACCTTTCTATTCTATAAAAATGCTAGAAAAAAGAAGGCTGTCACCAGCCCCCTTTCCATTATTAACTGTTCTTATTTATTGTCTTCTGATACTTCTTCTTTATATATCTTAGAATGTTTATTACCAGAATTCTTTTTGTTATAATCATTATTTTTTCTGTTATAGTTTCCTCTTGCACTATATGCTTTATTGCCATATGAATATTTGTTCTTGCGTTGATATCCTGTATCAACACCTGGCTTTAAAGTAATTACCACTTTGCGATAAGGTTCTTCTCCTTCGCTATGGGTCTCAACATATTTATCATCCTGTAACGCAGAATGTATAATTCTTCTCTCATATGGATTCATAGGTTCAAGGTATACTGACCGATGAATTCTCTTAACTTTGCGTGCTAAATTCATTGCCAAATTTTCAAGTGTTTCTTTTCTTCTCTCACGATAATTTTCTGTATCAAGCTTTACCTTAACATAATTTTCTGTATTTTTATTAATAACAAGACTTAATAAATACTGCAACGAATCAAGAGTCACTCCTCTTTTACCTATAAGAAGCCCCATTTCATCCCCACTTAAGTCAACAGCTAACTGGTTTTCTGTTTCATCATAATCCAGTTTAATATCTACTTTCATTCGCATTGCATCAAAGACTCTATCTAAAAAAGCAACAGCAGTATCTTTAATATCAAATTTAACCCTTACACGTATTTTTGCAGGTTTACTAAAAAATCCAAGTCCAAGTATACCTGTACTTTCTTTTTCGATAACTTCAAATTCAACTTTATCGCTAGTAGTTTCTAACTGTACCAGTGCATTAGTCAAAGCCTCATCAACAGTTTTTGCTGTAAATTCATTCCACTCAGACATAATCTCCTCCATTCTGTCTTCAAAAAACAAAAAATACCTGGTCTTTAATAACTATTTTTTATCCCCTGTATTATCCCTTGCCATCATATTTGCATATGAAGCAATGCTGCCTTCTTTATACTTTTTATTTCCACCTGTTTTATAACTCTTATTACTAAGTTTTACATTATTTACTGATTTTGACTGTATCGAACTTGTCCTTTTATTAGCAATATCCTTCATAGCTGTATTAGGGTCAATTCCCATTTTCTCATAACGTTTCTTTGTTTTTTCAACATTTTTGGCAACTTCTGCATCCATATCAATACGTTTAAAATACATATTTATGCCTAATGATTGAAATATCCTAAACACATTACCTGCAATCCAGTAGATGCCAACACCTATAGGAAACATAAAACACATAAGACCTGACATAACAGGCATTACATTGTTCATCATTTTCATTGATGCAGCAGCAGGATTATCAGGGTCTGTAGTCTGCATATTACCTGCCATGCTTATCTTAAAACTTATTATCTGTGTTATAACAGAAAGTATAGGGATAAGGATACTTATACTTTTTATTGCTGGCGTATCTGCGATATTCAATCCCAAAAATGAATTAATATGTCCTGATTTGTCTGCTACAGAAATAATGGCACTTTCTAAAGAAGGACAGATATCCACAAGCTGATTCCATGCTGATGTATTAAACTGTCCAAGTACATCTACAAAATAACTGATATTACTGCTGTCTTTCGCAGCTTGTACAGCATCACTTATAACATACGTATTAGCTGCAACCATCTTAGAAAGCTGTTCAACTGTCACCCCAGCAGCCTGCACTTTTTCTGCCAGATCACTATATATATCATACACCTGCGGTACATATGCAGGAATATTATAAATAACCCTGTATAAAGCAAATATAATTGGAAAAGTTATCAGCATTGGCAGGCAGCCGCTTGCAGGACTGACCCCATATTTCTGGTACACTGCCTGAGTTTCAAGAGACATCTTCTGTTGTGATGCCTGATCTTTTTTATTCTTATATTTTTTCTGTATTTCTGTTAATTCAGGATTCATTATAGAAGACATTTTTGCAAATTTTTGCTGTTTAATCTGCATTGGCAGCATTAATGCATTTACAAGAACAGTAAAAAGTATAATACATATACCTGTATTCTCAATCCCAAAGTTTGAAAGCAGTGCATACAATGCTTGTAAAATATATCCAAGCAGCCTAGCAATCGGGCCAAGTATTGCACCTTGGTATGTTGTCAAAATTACATTCATAATCTAAAGTCCTCCTGCGCCATTCAAAAGTATGTGCTATGGCACTGGGTCATAACCACCTTCTGCAAAAGGATGACATCTTAAAATACGTCTGACAGCTAAAAAACCCCCTTTGAAAAAACCATACTTTTCTAATGCTTCAATAGCATACTGCGAACAAGTAGGTGTATAAATACACGTAGGTCTTCCTTTTAAGGGAGATAAAAACTTTTGATATAAATTTATAACAAATATCACGAATTTTTTCATCACTATAACTATCTCTTTACAATCTTATGAATCCTGCCCAGATGCAGGACCGCACTCTCAATATCCTGATACTTCTTTCCTTTAGCCGTATTCCTAGCTACTATTACAATGTCATATCCTATGGCGAACTTATCTTCATTCAATCTGATACTTTCCCTTATCAACCTGGTCACCCTATGCCTTATAACACTATTTCCAACTTTTTTACTTACAGTAATTCCAAAACGATTTATGGACATCTGGTTGTCCACTATATACATAACCAAATATTTATTAGCATAGGATTTACCATGATGATATACATTCAAAAAATCATAATTTTTTCTAACTGATTCAAACACAATAATCCCTCTGCCGCTAAAGCGGGACTTTACTTATAGAAGAAAAGGCCACATAAATGCAGCCTATGCGGATAACTTATGTCTTCCTTTTGCCCTTCTGTTTGATAATACTTTTCTGCCATTAGCTGTCTGCATTCTCTTTCTGAATCCATGAACTCTCTTTCTAGATTTCTTCTTAGGCTGAAATGTCATCTTCATTCTGATACACCTCCTTTATCTCAAATACGCAAAATCACGTGTATCTCATATTATATTAGTAAAATTCCGATTCGTCAAGTAAATTTGCAAATAAAAAATTTATCCACAAGAAATACTCAATAAAATAACTTTATCCACATCTATCAAAAGTTATCCACATTTTATCCGCAGAGTTATCCACATTTTTATCTGAATGTGGATAATGTGGATAACTTTTTTGTGGATAATGTGGATAACTTTTTTGTAGATATACCACATTTAATAGGAAATAACTATTTTTTTACTATATTTTCCATTTATTCTTAATCCGCAAAATAGCATTTAAATAGTAAAATCTTTAGAATTAGCAACCACAAGGGTCTACTTTTGTAGATAACATTAAAGTTATCCACATAGTTATCAACAAATTGTGGATAAAATGTGGATAACTTTGATAGTTATCCACATTATTTTTGAGTTATCCACATTTTATCCGCAGAGTTATCCACATTATCCTGTTTTTTAGCGTAAATACTAGGCTTCCCAGAGTTATCCACATTATCCACATTCTTAAAAGTTATCCACATTGAATTGTGGATAACTTGTGGATAACTTTATAATTAATGTTAATAAGTCAAAATTTTAAAAGTTATCCACATTATCCGCAAAAAAGTTATCCACATTATCCACATTCTTGAAAGTTATCCACAAAAGTTATCCACAAAAATTATCTACATTGCGAATAAAGCCCACAATCCGCAAATAGTTTAACTTGTATTTTATCTTTATTTGATATAAAATAGAGTATATGATGTGCCAGTTTCGCCTATTATTGGCATCTTATTTGCTTTTAAGATATTCTAGACTTATGAAATGAGAGGTATATTAATTTGGAAGACGAATTATACCAAAGGTGGGATGAAATACTGGAGCATATGAAGGTAAACTTTGATATTACCGATGTTTCATACCGTACTTTCATAAAGATTTTAAGTGTTTACTCAGTAGAGGATGACAGACTTACTATACTAATTGATGATATCAACATAGGAAATAGCAAGTCTTTTATTGAAAAAAAATATAACAGGTTTCTATCAGTTGCAATCGAAGAAATTACAGGTGTACACTATGAAATTTCGTATCTCTCACTGGCTGCACTAGATGAACAAAGCAAAAGCCGTGAACAGAAAAAAGATACTAGAAAAATACGGCTCAACCCTTCTATTAATCCAAATTATACCTTTGATACTTTTATCGTAGGTGATAATAATGATTATGCACACGCTGCATCTCTTAAGGTAGCTGAGGAACCCGGTGATACATACAATCCTCTTTTTATCTATGGTGGTCCAGGGCTTGGCAAAACACATCTTATGCATGCAGTGGCAAACTACATACTTGGAAACGATAAAAGCAAAGAAGTTTTGTATGTGACAAGTGAAACATTTACAAATGAAATTGTAGATGCAGTACGTGACAGCAAAAATGAACATTCCACAGCACGTCAAGAATTCCGTAAAAAATACCGAGATGTGGATGTGCTTTTAATAGATGATATACAGTTCATTATAGGAAAAGAATCCACTCAGATGGAATTTTTCCACACTTTTAATCATCTATATGAATCACATAAACAGATAATTATATCAAGTGATAAGCATCCATCAACTATGACAATGCTTGAAGAAAGGCTTCGCTCACGTTTTGAAATGGGGCTTACTGTAGATATAAAACCCCCAACATATGAGACACGTATGGCAATACTACGTAAAAAAGTATTAGAGGACAATATTATATTAAGTGACAGCATACTTGATTATATTGCAAGCAATGTTGTTTCTAATATACGAGAATTACAGGGAGCGATAATAAAAATAACTTCCTTTTCCAAACTATGTGATGACGAAATAACAATGGATCTTGCTAAGGAAGCCCTTGCGGATATGATTGGTTCAGATATAAAAAAGGAAATCACTGTTGAATATATTGCAGAAACTGTTGCTGATCACTTTGGAATCACTGTCCAAGATATACTCTCGTCTAAACGCAATACAAATATTGCTTTTCCACGCCATATTTGTATGTATTTATGCCGTAATATGACAGATATATCCCTTGTTGAAATAGGAAGCAAGCTGGGAAACAGACACCACTCTACCATAATGCACAGTGTTGAACTTATAGAAAAGCAACTTAAAGATGACAGCAAAAATACTGAATTAATAAAAACACTTGATGTACTAGATAAAAAAATCAATCCACAGTAATGTGGATAATGTGGATAACTTATCCACATATCAACATTTTTTTGTGGATAACTTTTTTTGACACACTTTTGACATAGATTCAATGTGGATAACTTTAGAGTTATCCACAGGTTATCCACAAGTTATCCACATAGTTATCCACATTGATAAACCCAGTAGTTTCTAAGGCTGAAGGTACTTATCCACAGTATCCACATCCCCTACTGCTACTGCTACTGTAAATATATATATATATACTATTCTTTCTGAAAAGGACACACAACAAAAGTTATCCACATTGAAAGGAGTTATCCACATTGAATATAACCTGTGATAAATCAAAACTGTTAGAAGGTATCAATATAGTACTAAAAGCGGTATCTAATAAATCCACAATGGAAATACTGGACTGCATCGTGATTGAAACAAAAAATAATATAATAAAACTCATAGCTAATGACCTACAAATTGGTATTGAAACTGTTATAGAGGGTGAGATTACTGAAGAAGGTTCAGTTGCTGTAGGTGCTAAAGTATTTTCTGAGATTATACGTAAATTATCCTCTGACAAAGTAAATATTAAAGCAAATAAAAATTATTCTCTAAGTATAAGCTGTGGCAAAGCAAAATTTAATATTGCAGTAAAGTCTGCAGAAGAATTTCCATTTCTTCCACAAATTTGCAAGGAAAACAAAATTGTTATATCACAGTTTACATTAAAAGAAATAATAAGACAGACAGTATTTTCTATATCTGATAATGAAAATACAAAAGTTATGACGGGAGAATTATTTGAAATACATGGCTCAGAACTAAAAATAGTTTCCCTTGATGGACATCGTATCTCTATAAGAAAAATAATACTTAAAGCCTCATATGAAGATGTAAGTGTTATAATTCCGGGCAAGACATTAAATGAGATTGTAAAGATACTGACAGGAGGGAGAGACGATGAAGTAAACATTTTCTTTACTGACAAACATGTGTTATTTGAATTTGGTAATACTATTGTCCTCTCAAGACTTATAGAAGGTGAGTATTACAAGATTGACAAAATGTTGTCAAGTGATTATGAGACCAAGGTAACAGTTAATAAAAGAGAAATGCTTGACTGCATTGACAGAACTACATTGCTTATCAAAGAGTCAGAGAAAAAACCTGTAATAATTGATGTAAAAGACAACAGTATTGGATTTGCAATTAACTCATCTATAGGTTCTATGGATGAAGAGATTGATGCAGATAAAGAAGGAAAAGATATACTTATTGGCTTTAATCCCAAATTTCTTATAGATGCTCTAAAGGTAATTGATGAAGAAGAGATAACTATGTATATGATAAATCCTAAAGCCCCATGTTTTATACGCAATAAGGAGGAGACATATATTTATCTTATTCTTCCTGTAAATTTTAATATATAATATTATTTAAACTGGAGGCTGTGGTATTATGGAAAATATACAAATTAGTGATGAGTATATCAAATTAGGGCAGGCATTAAAACTTGCAGGCTTTGTTTCATCAGGGGTGGAAGCAAAAATTGTCATACAGGAAGGTGAAGTAAAAGTAAATGGTGAAATTGATACACGAAGAGGTAAGAAACTTTATCCTGATGACATTTTTGAATACAATGGACAAAAAGCTTGTGTTATAGGGATATAGGGGTATAGAATTATGCAAATTAATTCTATTGAGATTGGCAGTTTTAGAAATTACGATAATGCTAAATTAGAATTTCACAGCCATACAAATATACTTTATGGTGATAATGCACAGGGAAAGACAAATATCCTTGAAGCTATTTTTGTATGTGGTACTACTAAGTCACATAAGGGCAGTAAAGATAGAGAACTTATAAAGCTTGGTCATAATGAAGCACATATACGTATGTTTATTGAAAAAAAGGGAATTAATCACAAAATAGATATACATTTACGCCACAACAATGCAAAGGGGATTGCAATTGATGGAGTACCTATAAAGCGTTCAGGTGAACTTTTGGGTCTTTCCAATATAATTTTTTTTTCACCAGAAGATTTAAAAATTGTAAAAAGCGGACCTTCTGAAAGAAGGCGTTTTATAAATCTAGAATTGTCACAGCTAGATAAAGTTTATCTGTATGAACTGGGAGAATATAATAAAGCCCTTATGCAGAGAAACAAATTATTGAAGCAGATTTCTTATACTTCATCTCTGTCAGATACTCTTGATGTATGGGATGATAAGTTGGTAGAATATGGTTCAAAAATTATTGCTTCAAGGGAAGAGTTTATAAAAAAACTATCTGTAATAACAAAAAATATAAATGAAAAAATTACAGGAAATAGAGAACATATAGAATTAATATACGAGCCTGATGTAGCCGCTAGAGATTTTTTAGACAATTTAAAAAAGGCAAGAGAAAAAGATTTGCGTTTTCTGACGACAAGTGTTGGACCGCATCGAGATGATTTACTCTTTATGAATAAAGGCATAGATATAAGAAAATATGGTTCGCAGGGACAGCAGCGGACTTGTGCTTTATCCTTAAAACTTGCTGAGATAGAACTTGTAAAAGAAATAATAAATGATACTCCTGTACTTTTATTGGATGATGTTTTGTCTGAACTGGATAGAAATAGGCAAAACTATTTATTAGATAGTATTGATAATATACAGACAATAATAACATGTACAGGGTTAGAAGAGTTTATTGGCAAAAGGCTTGCCTTAGATAAAATTTTTTGTATATTAGACGGTACTGTCAGGCTGGAAAAATAGTGTAAATCTGCATACGTACGCTGATATTTGTGTTTAATATAGGCGTGCGAGAAATGAGAGGTAATTATGGGAACAGAAACAAACGGTGAATATGGAGCTGACCAGATTCAGATTTTAAAGGGTCTGGAAGCTGTACGAAAAAGACCTGGTATGTATATTGGCAGCACATCGGCTCGTGGACTTCATCATTTGGTATATGAGATTGTAGATAACTCTGTAGATGAAGCTTTGGCAGGATATTGTACAGAGATAGAAGTTACGATAAACAAAGGAGATTCTGTCCGTGTTGTTGACAATGGAAGGGGAATTCCTGTTGGAATAAACCATAAAGCTGGGAAATCAGCAGTAGAAGTAGTATTTACTATGCTTCATGCAGGTGGTAAATTTGGCGGTGGTGGATACAAGGTTTCAGGTGGGCTTCATGGTGTGGGTGCATCTGTAGTGAATGCTCTTTCTGAATGGCTCGAAGTGACAGTACACAAGAACGGAAAGAAGTACAACCAAAGATATGAACGTGGAAAAGTGTCTTATTCTCTTAAAGAAATTGGCGATACAAAGAAAACAGGTACAGAGGTAGAGTTTCTACCAGATAAAGAGATATTTGAAGACACGGTATTTGATTTTGATACATTAAGAGAACGTCTGCGTGAGATAGCATTTCTTACAAAAGGACTTAAAATCACATTGATAGATAAAAGGCAAGAAGAATCTAAAATTCGTACATTCCACTATGAAGGTGGTATTAAGGAATATGTTGAATATCTCAATAAAAGCCAGAATCCTTTATATCAGGATGTTATTTACTGCGAAGGACAAAAGAAAGACATATATGTAGAAGTCGCAATGCAACACAATGATTCTTATCAGGACAGCACCTATAGTTTTGTAAATAATATTATCACTCCTGAGGGCGGAACACATCTTGCTGGTTTTAAAAATGCACTTACAAAAACTTTTAATGACTATGCAAGAAAAAATAAACTCTTAAAGGATAATGAGCCAAACCTTTCCGGAGAAGATATAAGAGAAGGTCTTGCCGCAATTGTAAGTATAAAGATAGGTGAGCCACAATTTGAGGGTCAGACAAAGCAGAAACTTGGTAATAGTGAAGCAAGGGGTGCAGTTGATTCTGTAGTAACAGAACAGATAACATATTATCTTGAACAAAATCCTGCTACAGCTAGAACAATATGTGATAAGGCAATTTTGGCACAGAGGGCTAGAGATGCTGCACGTAAGGCAAGAGACCTGACACGGCGTAAGACTGCACTTGACAGTACTGCACTTCCGGGCAAGCTTGCAGACTGTAGTGATAAAAACCCTGAAAACTGTGAGATATATATAGTTGAGGGTGACTCTGCTGGAGGAAGTGCAAAAACCGCTAGAAACAGAGCAACACAGGCTATACTTCCACTCAGGGGCAAAATACTAAATGTAGAAAAGTCACGTCTTGATAAAATTCTTGTAAACAATGAGATAAAAGCAATGATTACAGCTTTTGGCACAGGTATTGGAGAGGATTTTGATATAAGCAAGCTCCGCTATAACAAGATAGTTATTATGACAGATGCCGATGTAGATGGTGCACATATTGCTACGTTAATGCTGACATTTTTATATAGGTTTATGCCTGAACTTATTCGGCAAGGTCATGTCTATCTTGCACAGCCACCATTGTTTAAGGTTGAGAAAAATAAAATAGTCCGCTATGCTTATGATGATGGTGAGTTAAACCAGATACTCACAGAGATTGGGCGTGATGGGAATAATAAAATACAACGTTATAAGGGTCTTGGTGAAATGGACGCACAGCAACTTTGGGAGACCACTATGGACCCAGAGAAAAGAATACTTCTGCGTGTAAATGTAGACAGGGATTCTGAGGCTGAAATAGATGTAGTATTTAACACATTAATGGGAGATAAAGTAGAACCAAGACGTGAGTTTATTGAGGCTAATGCGAAATTTGTAAAGAATTTGGATGTGTAAATTGACTTTATCAAAGAATGGAGACTATAATGGATGAAAAGATTTTTGACAAAATAAATGAAGTTGATTTAAAAAAGACTATGGAAGAATCATACATAGATTATGCTATGTCTGTTATCGCTTCAAGGGCGCTTCCCGATGTAAGGGATGGTCTTAAGCCTGTACAGAGACGTATCTTGTACGCTATGGTTGAACTTAATAATGGACCTGACAAGCCGCATCGTAAATGTGCACGTATTGTTGGTGATACAATGGGTAAATATCATCCACATGGTGATACTTCTATTTATGGAGCACTGGTAAATCTTGCCCAAGAGTGGTCGACGCGCTATCCATTAGTTGATGGTCATGGAAATTTTGGCTCTGTAGATGGGGATGGGGCTGCAGCAATGCGTTACACAGAAGCAAGGCTTAGTAAAATTTCTACAGAAATGCTTGCCGACATAGGCAAAGATACAGTTAACTTTGAACCTAATTTTGATGAAACAGAAAAAGAACCAGTTGTTCTGCCATCTAGGTTTCCTAATTTATTAGTAAATGGCACATCTGGAATTGCTGTAGGTATGGCTACTAATATTCCTCCACACAATTTAAAGGAAATAATAGATGGTGTTTTAAAGATTATTGAAAATACACAGGAAGATAAAGATACAACTATGGAAGAGGTACTTGAGATAATAAAGGGACCTGATTTTCCGACAGGTGCACAGATACTTGGCACAGTTGGGATAGAAGAAGCATATAGAACAGGTAGAGGAAAAATCCGTGTACGTGCGGTTTCAAACATTGAACCAATGGCAAATGGTAAAAATAGAATTGTAATTACAGAATTGCCATATATGGTCAATAAGGCTAAACTTATTGAAAAAATTTCAGAACTTCACCGTGATAAGAAAGTAGATGGAATTACAGATTTGCGTGATGAGACGAGCAGAGAGGGTATGAGGGTGTGTATTGAGCTTAGACGAGATGTAAACCCTAATATTGTGCTTAACCAACTGTATAAACACACACAACTACAGGACACTTTTGGTGTAATTATGCTTGCACTTGTTAAAAATCAGCCAGTTGTTATGAATTTGCTTCAGATGCTTAAGTATTATCTTGGACATCAAGAAGAAGTTGTAACACGTCGTACAAAATATGAACTGAATAAAGCAGAAGAAAGGGCACATATTTTAGAGGGGCTGCTTGTTGCACTTGACAATATTGATGATGTTATATCTATTGTACGCTCATCTAAAAATGCACCTGAAGCTAAAGAAAAGCTTATAGAAAGATTTTCTTTGACTGATGCACAAGCACAGGCAATTGTTGATATGCGTCTTCGGGCACTTACAGGACTTGAAAGGGAAAAGATTGAAAGTGAATATGCTGAGCTTGAGAGAAAAATAGCAGAGTATAAGAGAATACTTTCAGACCGCAATGTACTGCTTGATGTTATTAAGAAAGAGATTATTGGAATTCGCGACAAGTATGGGGATGACAGAAGAACATCAATAGGTTATGATGAATATGATATATCTATTGAGGACCTAGTAACTAAAGAAAATACAATTATTACAATGACAAAGCTAGGTTATATTAAGCGTATGTCGGTTGACAATTTTAAAAGTCAGCACAGAGGTGGAAAAGGCATTAAGGGTATGGAGACTATAGATGATGACTATATAGAACGCATGATTACGACAACTACCCACCATGAAATTGTGTTCTTTACTAATACTGGACGTGCTTACAGGCTTAAAGCTTATGAAATACCTGAAAGTGGCAGGACAGCACGTGGTACAGCTATAATTAATCTTATTCAGCTTATGCCGGGGGAAAAGATTACTGCTATAGTTACAATGAGTGAATTAGACAATGAAGCATATTTATTTATGGCGACAAGAAAAGGGCTGGTTAAAAAGACTTTGATAAGTGAATACAGAAATATAAGAAAATCTGGCTTACAGGCAATAAATCTGCGTGAAGACGATGAGCTTATTGAAGTAAAAGTAACCAATAATAAAAAAGATATAATTATGGTTACAAAACATGGTCAGTGTATAAGGTTTAATGAGAAAGACGTAAGGGCAACTGGAAGAACGTCAATTGGTGTAATAGGCATGAATCTTTCTTATGATGATGAAGTTGTTGCAATGCAGCTTGATACCCAAGGGAAGTATTTGCTTTTTGTATCTGAATTTGGTATGGGAAAACGTACCAATGTGAATGAATTTCCTTTACAGCACCGTGGTGGCAAAGGTATTAAGTGCTATAAAATTACAGAAAAAACTGGAAATGTTGTTGCAGCAAAGGCAATCAATGAAGAAAATGAGGTTATGATTATTAACACAGAGGGCATTATTATACAGCTTATGGTGAAAGAGGTCTCAATATTAGGTCGTATAACGTCTGGTGTTAAGCTTATTGATATGGATTTTGAGAAGAAAGATATAGTAGTTGCAAGCATGACAAGAGTACGTGATACTATTGTAGATAACAGTATCAGAAAGCCTGAAGAGGAAACAGAATGAGAAGTATTTCAACAGATATAATCACAAAAAATATTAAAGAAATGTGTATAGAAGCAAATTATCTGCTTTCACCTGATGTAAAAAAAGCAATTCTTGCCGCTGCTTCTTCTGAAAACGAAGGAGTTGGAAAAAATATACTAGAGCAGTTAAAGAAAAATATAGATATAGCTGAAACAGACAATATACCAATATGCCAAGATACGGGCATGGCAGTAGTGTTTTTAAAAATCGGCCAAAATGTACACATAGATGGCTGTGCAATAGAAGATGCAATAAATGAAGGTATAAGGCAGGGATATGCTGAAGGATATTTAAGAAAATCTGTGGTAGGTGACCCTTTAATACGCAAAAATACTAATGACAATACACCTGGCATAATTCATTATGACATTGTGCCCGGTGAACAGATTGAAATAACAGTTGCCCCAAAGGGGTTCGGCAGTGAAAATATGAGTCGAGTATATATGTTAAAACCTGCCGATGGAATAGAAGGCGTAAAAGATGTTATTATTGAAACAGTAAAAATGGCAGGGCCTAATGCTTGCCCGCCTTTTGTCGTAGGGGTAGGAATAGGTGGCACATTGGAAAAATGTACGCTTCTTGCAAAGAAAGCATTAACAAGAGATATTAATTCACATAACAGCATTGGTTATATAAGCCAACTTGAAGATGAACTATTAGATAAGATTAATAACCTTGGAATTGGACCAGGAGGACTTGGAGGTACTGCAACGGCACTTGGAATTAATATTGAGATATATCCAACGCATATAGCAGGTCTTCCTGTTGCAGTAAATATGTGCTGTCATGTAAACAGGCATAAAACAAGAGTTATTTGATTATTTTTGGAGGTTTTCTAATGGAGAAATATATAACAGTTCCTATTACAGATGATGTAGTGAACGAGTTATATGCGGGTGATTTTGTGTATATAACTGGCACTATTTATACTGCAAGGGATGCTGCACATAAGAGATTATATGAGGCATTACAGGAAAACAAAGAGATACCATTTGATTTAAAAAATAATATTATTTATTATATGGGGCCTTCTCCGGCAAGGACAGGTCAAGTGATTGGTTCAGCTGGACCTACTACAAGTAGTCGAATGGATAAGTATACTCCTGCTTTGTTAGAAAAAGGTCTTAAAGGTATGATTGGAAAAGGAATACGCTCTTTAGATGTAATCGATTCAATAAATAAGAATAATGCCATATATTTTGCTACAATAGGGGGAGCAGGGGCATTATTATCTAAGTGCATTAAAAAGGTTGAGGTAATTGCTTACGACGATTTAGGAACAGAAGCTATAAGAAGACTAGAAGTTGAAAATTTTCCTGCAATAGTAATAGTTGATAATAAGAAAAATAATTTGTACCAGAATGTATTAAATAAAAAATAATGCAGACAATATTAATATTCCTAGTTATTGTGAATAGTGATCATCCCAATAAAAAATTTTGAAAAATTTAAAAAAGGGGTTGACAGCTAATAAAAACTTTGGTAGAATATGGTTTGTTCGGCAGCAGAGCTGCCAGATATTGGAGAAATACTCAAGAGGCTGAAGAGGCGCCCCTGCTAAGGGTGTAGGTCGTTTACGCGGCGCGAGGGTTCAAATCCCTCTTTCTCCGTTGCAACAGAGCAGCATTTTATAAATTAAAAAAATTGAAAAAAAGTGTTGACAAGATGTTGTAAAAGTAGTATGATAATAAACGCTGACGCAAGTTAGAAAAACTTGGCAGCACATGGACAAGTAATATTTATTTTATCTTGTTTAATATGGAACCTTGATAACTGAACAGTAAAACAACCCTGAAAATTCTAAATAAAAGAATTTTTATATATCTTTGTTAACACATGCAGCAGAGATATAAAAAAACAGATGTATGTTTATATGCATCAGTAAAACGGAAAAGCTAAGTATTTAAACTGA
>CANOID010000032.1 GCA_947565985.1 uncultured Lachnoclostridium sp. | reverse complement strand
TTCTGCCTGTTTTTATACTCTCCAAGAGTCGGAATTTCCTATAAAGTAAAAAAGACACCATGAATAATGGTGTCTTAAAATATAAAAAAGGGAGTAACTATAGATTGTTACTAGTGCGCCTCCAGGGGTTCGAACCCTGGACACCCTGATTAAGAGTCAGGTGCTCTGCCAGCTGAGCTAGAAGCGCTAACATTATTATGATAGCATAGCATATAAATAAATGCAAGTGTTTTTTGATAAAAAATTTTTTGTACTTATATTGCAATTTATGCTCAATAAGTGTATACTTTTGACTATATGGCGATAATAGTCAAATTAGTGGTGAATATATGGACAGGTCTAATACAAATAAATCCGTACAGGATAGAATTGATAATCTTACAAAAGAGAATGCTCGTTTGCAGCTTATGTTGGAAAAGCAGAGTTATAAAAAAAGGAGGGCAAAAAAGAGACACAATTACTTTAGGGTAATAGGTATCATATTTATTATTATGGGACTAGTGTTTCTTAGTTTGCTTATATATGGTACATACAGGGATTATAAAAGGGCGTGGGACATTAGAAAGCTTCAGAAGCAGCGAGAATCTGTTGTTGGTGAAGATATTCCCGTGGACAGTATTTTACCTGAGTATCGTAAAATGTATAAAACTAATTCTGACCTTATTGGCTGGATTGTTATTGATGGCACAGATATTAATTATCCAGTAGTGCAGAGCAAGGTTTATCAAGAATTTTATCTTGACCATAATTTTGATGGTGAAGAAGATGAAGCTGGTTCTATATTTGTGGATGCCAGAAATGATGTATTTTTTCCAGATGACAATATTATTATCTATGGGCATAATATGAAGAATGGCTCAATGTTTGGAACATTGCAGCACTATCTTGACAAAGATTATTATGACAAACACAGTATTATTTCTTTTGATACGCTGTATAAACGCTGTACATATAAGATAGCGGTTGTCGGTCTGTCAAAGATATCAGATGAAAGCGATGATACATTTAAGTACTACGATTTTCTCAATGCAGAAGATAAAAAATTGTTTAAAGAATATGTTAAAAATATCAAGAGTCTTGAAGCATATGAGACAGGAGTAGACTTTAAATATGGTGATAAATTTATTACTCTGTCAACGTGTAATAGCGTAGAAGAGGACGGAAGATTGTTTATATTGGCTAAGGAGGTTAAAAATAATGGGGAAGATTAAAGGATTTTTTGCAACAGGTATATTATTGGCTTTGTTTCTGGCGATTATGCCAGTACATAAAGCATATGCGGCTGAAGGTGATGTGTACACTGTTACGTATGACTTGACAGGAGTAGATGCTTCACCACAGGAAGTTGAAGTTATAGAAGGAAGTGGATTGGATTTAATACTTACTCCAGATTCTGGTTATACACTGCCAGATGAGATATCTGTACAGATGGCAGGCGAAGAGATGTCTGGATATATATATGAAAACGGTAATCTTATTATTAATGAGGTATATGGCAATTTAGTTATAACTGTTAATGGTGTGCCAGATGATGGTGAAGATAATGACTCTTCTGATTCAAATTCGGATGTTTACAGCATATCATATGATTTATATGAGGTTACAGCAAGTAAACAAGAGGGAAATGTAAGGGCTGGAACAAATTACTCTGTTCGACTTAAAGCAAATAGTGGATTTAGACTTGACCCTTTAAATGTTGCAGTTAGAGTTAATGGAGATTATGTTGCAAGTGGGTATTCTTATAATGAAGGATTGCTTGAAATTGATGCTGTCAATGGTGATATAGTTATTGAAGCAATTGCGGTACAGAAAGCTTCTTCAAGCAAGGATAATAAAAATACAAATGACAGCAATAACGATAGTAAAAATAATAATAAAAAGGATAATAAAAACAATAAAACAACAAACACATCTGGTAAGAAAACTACAGGTACTTCATCTACAGGTAGCAATTCAAAATCTACACAGGCTATTTCTGGCAGTGGTCAGAGTGCAAAAAATTATAACACTAGTTCTTATAGAGCACCAAAGACAGGGGATATGAATCCAGATATACGTTACTATGGTGCTTTAGCATTTATTTTTATTGGTTTAGGATTTGTTATAGTAAGTAAAAAATATAAAAAAGATGCAGAATAATTATTTGATATATAATAGAGCAGCAGATACTGTTTAATATCTGCTGCCTTTGTGTGTCTGAATAAAATATCTAAAATACAATATATCTGGACAAATAAAAAGCCCTTACCCAGCGCATTAAACGCCAAACGAGGACTTTCAGTGCGCCTCCAGGGGTTCGAACCCTGGACACCCTGATTAAGAGTCAGGTGCTCTGCCAGCTGAGCTAGAAGCGCATGTATTAAAATTTGTAACTGTTTTTCAGCAACGAGGTTATTATAGCAAGCCTGTAATAAAAAAGCAAGTGTTTTTTAAGAAAAATTTCACTATTTTTGCAATTTAGCCACTATTCACAACAAAATTAATTATAAATACTAATATTTTTTGTAGATTTGCTTAAAAACAAATAAAATATACTTGTATTTTCTTTAGAAAATATATATAATACATAGTCGTTTAAATTAAAAAAAATTAAAAAGTTGAAAGAGAATACAATGGAGGTTTAATAATGATAGCAAAAAAAATGGTAAAATATGTGGAAGGAAGCTCTATTACAAGGGCGATGTTTGAAGAAGGCAAAAAGCTTGCAAAAAAATATGGAGCTTCTAATGTGTATGATTTCAGTCTTGGCAATCCCAGTACACCGCCACCAGCAAGCGTTAAAAAGGCATTAGTGAACATTATAGAAGATACAAAACCTAATAAATTGCATGGTTATATGAACAATTCGGGGCATGAAGAGGTGCGTGAGGCTATTGCTATGTCTCTTAATGAGAAATTTAAAACTTCATTTACACAGAAAAATATAATAATGACTGTAGGTGCAGCAGGTGGGCTTAATGTGATACTGAAAGTTTTGCTTGATTCGGGTGATGAGGTAGTTGCATTTGCTCCATATTTCGGTGAATACAACAATTACGTTGCTAATTTTGATGGAAAAATAACGGTGATACCACCAGATATTTCTTCATTCCAGCCAGATATTAAAGAATTACAAAAAAAGGTAACTGCACGCACAAAGGCAGTAATTATAAATACACCAAACAATCCAACTGGTGTAATTTATTCAACAGATACAATAAAGAAAATCGCACAAGTGCTTGAGGACAAGCAAAAAGAATATGGTACACAGATATATATTATATCAGATGAACCATATCGTGAGCTTGCATATGATGGAGTAGAAGTACCTTATATTACAAAGTATTATAAGAATGCAATTGTAGCGTATTCTTACAGTAAATCACTGTCACTCCCGGGTGAGCGTATAGGTTATCTGGCAATACCTGATGAAGTGGATGATTTTGAGAATGTGATATCTGCTGCCAATGTGGCAACACGTATACTTGGCTTTGTAAATGCACCATCTATTATGCAACTTGCTGTGGCACAGTGTCTTGATGAGACTTCGGATATCTCAGTTTATGATACAAACCGCAGGCTTTTATATGATAAGTTGTGTTCACTTGGCTTTGACTGTGTAAAACCACAGGGAGCATTTTATCTGTGGGTAAAAACCCCAGAAGATGATTTAAAATTTGCAAACAAAGCAAAGGAATTTAATATTTTGCTTGTGCCTGGAAGCTCATTTATGTGTTCTGGATATGTGCGTATTGCGTACTGTGTAGACACAGATATGATTAAGCGTTCGTTTGCAGCATTTGAAAAGCTTGCAGCAATTTATATAAATAAATAAGACAGATAATATAAATGGAGGCTGGTTAATATGAGTAATTGGAGAGATAATTTACGTTCTATAGAGCCATATGTGCCAGGGGAGCAACCAGACTTTTCTGACATGGTTAAATTAAATACAAATGAAAACCCATATCCGCCATCGCCAAAAGTTAGGCAGGTGTTAAAAGAGTTTAATAGTGATACACTTAAATTGTACCCAGACCCATCTTCACATCTTTTAGCAGATGCAATTGCAAAACATTATGGCATTGGTACAAACCAAGTATTTACAGGAGTTGGTTCTGACGATGTACTTGCTATTGCATTTATGACATTTTTTAACAGTGAAAAACCTATTCTTTTTCCAGATATAACCTATTCTTTTTATGATGTATGGGCTAAATTATTTGATATACCTTATAAAAGACCAGAGCTTGATGCGGATTTTAACATAAAAGCAGAGGATTACTATTGTGACAATGGTGGTATTGTTATAGCTAATCCAAATGCACCTACAGGTATAAGTCAGAGTGAGGAGTTTTTAAAAGATATAATAGAACATAACCGTGATGTTGTTGTGATAATAGATGAAGCATATATAGATTTTTGTGGAAATTCAGCTCTTAATTTGATACAGTGTTATGACAACGTACTTATAGTCCAGACATACTCTAAATCACGTTCGCTTGCTGGAATGAGGATAGGTTATGCAATGGGCAATGCAGAACTTATAAAAGCTATGGACGATGTGAGGTTTTCGTTTAATAGCTATCCTATGACAAGGCTGTCCGTAGAAATAGGTAAAGCTGCTATTGAGGATACAGACTACTATAAAGAAACTATCAAAAAAATTATTGAAACAAGAGAGTGGACTAAAAAAGAATTAAAAAGACTTGGCTTTACATTTGGTAATTCAGATACTAACTTTATATTTGCTACACATAGCTGTGTAAATGCAAGTTATATTTTTGGGAAATTAAAGGAAAAGCATATTTTTGTAAGATATTTTAATTCTCCTCGTATAGATAATTACTTAAGAATTTCTATAGGAACACAGGAAGAGATGAAATATTTTATAGATGAATTAGAAAAAATATTATCGAAATAATGACAGAAACAGAAAAAAGTGCTATTATATAATCTATGTGTCTGGAAACTATTATAGATAATTATAGAATTTTAAATGGAGATTATTATGAAAAAAGTAATTACTTATGGAACATTTGACTTGCTGCATGTAGGGCATATTAATCTGTTAAGACGTGCAAGAGAACTAGGAGATTACTTGCTTGTTGCCATTTCCACAGATGAATTTAATGCTATAAAGGACAAAAAGGCTTATTATTCCTATGAAGATAGAAAACAGATTCTTGAGGCTGTTCGATATGTGGATAAAGTGATTCCTGAAAATACATGGGAACAAAAGATAAAAGATGTCACGGAAAACAATATTGATATATTTGTAATGGGACATGATTGGAAAGGCAAGTTTGATTTTCTTAAAGACTATTGTGAAGTTATATATCTTCCAAGGACAGAAGGAATATCTACTACAAAGATAAAGAGTGACTTAGGTATGAATTAGCAAAATTTAAGCTGTATACTAATAGATTATAATAGTTATTAGCTTATGCGGAAAGGGATTAAGATGTTTATTAACAAAATAAAAAAGAAGGCAGTGAGCGGGCTGCACGTCTTAAAGAATAATTTAAGAAGGATATTCGGAAGAGCCCCTAAAATGAAGTTTTTTTATGGAAGTTATTATAAACACTGTGAGGTGGTAGAAAACCGCATATTATTTGAATCGTTTCATGGCACTACTATATCTGACTCGCCTTTTTATATTTTGAAGGAACTGCTTTCACGTCCTGAAGCTTCTAAATACGAAATATATTACAGTAGTAATACTGATGATTATGAAACACATAAAAAGTTTATTGAAACCAATAATATACCAGTAAAACTTGTGTGTATATCGTCATATGAATATCTTAAGGTGCTTGCAACAGCAAAGTATCTTATTAACAACAGTTCTTTTCCAGTATATTTTATAAGAAAAGATGAGCAGGTATATTTACAGACATGGCATGGTACGCCTCTAAAGACACTTGGAAAGAAGATGCGTAAGGGCATTGAGTCTATGTACAATGTACAGCACAATTTCTTGCAGGCATCATATCTTATGCATCCTAATGAATTTACAAAAAATGCTATAATGGAAGATTATAACTTAAATGCACTCTACACTGGAAAAGTTGCATTAAGTGGTTATCCAAGAAACAGCATTTTTATGGATGAACATAAGGCTTTTGAGGTAAGGAAAAAGCTTGGTTTGGAAAATAAGACAGTATATGCATATATGCCTACATGGAGAGGAACAAGCAACCACTCTGTACAATATGGTTCATATAGCAGAGAAATATCAGAAATGATGAAATACTTGGATGATAGAATGAAGGATAACCAGATTTTATATGTAAATTTTCATCCAATACTTAAAAATGCAATTAAACTTGGCGATTATAAGCATATTAAGAGTTTTCCGGCAGAAGTTGACAAATACGAATTTTTAAATAGTGTAGATGCACTGATTACAGATTATTCAAGTGTATTTTTTGACTTTTCTGTTACAAGAAAGCCGATTATATTGTATATGTATGACTATGAGCAGTATATGAAAGACCGTGGTATGTATATGGATATAACTGAGCTGCCTTTTGTAAAACTATATGATATAGAGTCTCTGTCAGAATGGCTAGTTACAGAAAAAATCCTTGGGGAAGATTATGACGATGGTGAATATTGTGAAAAGTTTATCAAATATGATTCACTTGATGCACCAGCTAAAATGCTTGACCTAGTTCTATATGGCAAAGAAGACAACATGATTGTCGAAGACTATTCTGAAAATATGCAAAAACCAAGGCGTGTTATACATCCATTAAAAGTAACGGGCAAAAGCGACCTTGATGCTATCAGTAAATATGCACAAAAAAATGATATTGTTCAATTTGAAAAGAAGTGGTTTAAAAATAATTTAAGTGCCAAACTTTATGATAACTACAATGACTGTTTTGACTATGTTATTATTACAAATACAACTCCAAGGACGTATTTAGAAGAAGCACTTGTAAAACTTAAAGTAAAATCTGTAAAGGAGAGACTTAAAGCACGTGAGCTTAAAAGAACTTTTCCAAGACTTAAAGTACAACCAGTTTATATAAGAAAGTTCCATGCCGCAGAGGAAGGGTGCAGCATAAACAATGCAGATAAAAAGAGCATACAAGCTGACCTTGTTAGTAAAAATAACAAAGTTTATATAGATATGAAATTAAGTCGTCCAGAGCATATTCCTGTTAAGTTTATGCTTATAGATGCTAAGAATAAAATCAGGTGTGTAAGGGAGACAACTAAAGAAGAGCGGCTTCAAAAGAGAATATGTGAAAATTTTATAGAGTGGAAACAAAACCTTATTCCATCAGACAGATACCTTATGGCAGCAGAAATTTTGGATCAATCTTTTTCAACAAGGTATATTGCGACATTTACCAGTCAAGAATGGGCAAAAGAAGCAGATGCACTGTATGAAAAACTTGATAAACCAGAGGCTTATAAAGCCCCATGTATAGTTACAAAAGTCGGAAATCCAGAATCAACTAGAAAGAAGTATGAACCTGGTGAGGTGGCAATACTTCCATATATAAGACTTGGAAGTCGAAATTTTGGAATATGTATGTGCAAGCCTGACAGAGTGATAAATGAATACACACAAGCACGAATTCTAAAGATTAAATCTGGCAAGTCTGTTTCAACTGTTTATATGAAGATGAAAAAGCAGGATGAAATGTCTATAAAAGATGTTGTCTTACGCTATAGGAGTGCAGTAAGTTATGATATTCCTGTAGAATACAGTATAAAGGAAGATGGAAGACACTATATTATAAAGGCAGTAATAGATTTTAATACACTTCCATTAAGGGAAATTTACTGGGATTTACGTATACTGGCAGAAAAATATGGATATGAAAATGAAATTAGAGCAAGGTTTGTGGGCAATTACTGGAAATATAACTTCTACCTTACAAACAGGCAGTATCAGGCAGGAGAAGGGCATATGACATTTCCTTACTACACAAAGGGAGGATGTCTTGCATATCTATACCGCCCAGATTCACCATATGATGTCTATGCGACAAAAATTAAAGAAATGGCAGCAAGCATCGTTTATATACTGTCAAAACCACTGTTTAGACGCAGAAAAATATGGCTTGTATATGAAAAATTCTGTTCTATGGCACAGGATAATGGTTATTATTTCTTCAAATATTGTATGGAAAACCTTCCAGATGAAGAAAAAAAAGATATTTTTTATGTAATTGATAAAAATGCACCTGACTATGACAAAATTAAGACATATGATGCCCATATAATACAGTTTATGAGCTTTAAACACATTTTATACGTGCTTGGTTCAGTATTGTATGTTGCATCTGATTCAAGAACACATTTATATGCATGGAGATGTAAGACAAGCCTTATACGCTCTAAAATTGATAAAAGGCCTATCTTCTTTTTACAGCATGGTGTTACAGCTCTAAAACGAGTTGCACCTCTATTTGGAAAGCATGGAAGTAGTCCTATGACATATTTTGCAACGACATCAAGGTTTGAGCAGAATATAGTAGTAAAATATTTGGACTATAAGAGAAGTAAAGCACCTATGACAGGATTTACAAGGTGGGATGTACTAGAAGATGCTAAAACCGATGATGACAGGCTTATACTTCTTATGCCAACATGGCGTTCATGGCTTGAAGAGGTCAGTGATGAGGAATTTCTTGCAAGTGAATATTATAAGAATTACTCAACTCTTTTACAAAGCGGCCGTTTGTCAAAATTGCTTGAGGACAATGATACAAGGATGATATTTTATATACATCCAAAGTTTGCAGGATATCTAAAGAACTTTAAACAGACAGCAGCTAATATTACACTTGTTCCTTTTGGAGCAGAACCACTTAATGAAATTATGATGAAATGTCATATGTTAATTACGGACTATTCAAGTGTATGTTGGGATGTCTATTATCAGAAAAAGCCTGTTATTTTTTACCAGTTCGACCATGAAAAATATGATATGGCTCATGGCAGCTATATTGATATGGAAACAGAACTTTTTGGAAGACGTGCTGTAACAGGTGATGAACTTTTAGATGAAATTGAAAAATGCATAAACTCTGGCTTTGAATTAAACCAGAAAGAGACAGAAGAACATCATCATTATTTTGAATATATCGATGATAAGAACAGTGAGCGTACTTATATTTACTTGAAGGAAAAAGGATATTAGAATTATGTTAAAGAAACGGATATGTATTTTACTTAGTTTTTTGATGATAACGACATGCCTGTTCCCTGCTGGCTTATATGGAAACACCCAAACTGTTTCAGCAAAAGGACTGCGTGGGGAAGAAGCTCAAACTGCCACTGGTGCTTCAGTAGACAGTGTTTTATCATCGCAGGGTAATCTCAGACTTATATTTACAACAGATATACATGGACAGGTTGTAAACTATGATTATCAGACAGGAAAGAATTTAAACAGAGGTTTAAACAAAGTTTACACTATGATACAGTCTGCAAGAGCAGAGGCTGGAGAAAACAATTATTTTACATTTGACCTAGGCGACAGTGTAATGGATTTTAATTCTGATTATATTTACAGTCAGGATACAGAATCATTACAACCTGCATATAATGCAATGTCTATGATTAATTATGATGCAATTACACTTGGCAATCATGATTTTGATTTTGGATATGACTATATTGTAAATCAGCTTGAAATGTCAGGGCTTATGGAAAAATGTGTACTGGCAAATGTACATTCAAGTATCAATGGAGACAGTGTATTTGGCACAGAAAATAAAATTATTGAAAAAAAGATAATGTCAAATGCTGGTACAGAATTAACCATAAAAGTTGGAATAATTGGTGAAACTACACCATCACTGTCAACAAGGACAGAGGGCTATAAAAATAAGCTTGTTACAGAAGATATTATTGAGAATGCAAAAAAACAGGCAGCAGCATTAAAAGAACAAGGTGCAGATATTATTATTGTATTGGCTCACTCTGGTTTTGGTACAGAAACACCTTCTGCAAGGTCAGCAGATACCGCCTATGCACTTACAAAAATTGAAGGTATCGACGTTGTACTTGCAGGGCATGACCACATTGATTTTCCTGTGAAAAATAAGGAAGATGTGCATTACACATTACCGGGGGTTGATAAAGAGACAGGCCTTGTAAATGGTAAGCGTCTTGTTATGGTAAGGGATAGTTGCCGTGGTATTGGTGTTGTAGACTTAAACCTTAAGCTTGATAATAATAATAAAGTTGTAATTGACAATTCATCATATGAGATAAGGAAAGTTACAGAAACTACAGAGGCAAATCCAGATATTACTGCTACAATGTCTGTCTGGGATGCGAAGCTTAAGGAGTACTGTCAGAATCAGGTAGGTAATATTGCAGAAGGAGAAAGCTGGGACAACTACGATGCACTGCTTGAAAGCAATGAAATCATACAAACAGTGCACAATGCACAGTTGGAGTATGCATCAAACTACATAGTAAACAATGCTCCAGAATATAAAGATTATCCTATGGTATCTATTACAAGGTATACAAAGTATGGTGCCGACAGCGGAGCCGATTTTGCAGATTTGTCAGGAACTGTAGTTGAAGGCAATGCAGATTCATTTGCAAATTACCACAGATATGTATATATCTACAAGATGACAGGAGCACAGTTAAAAGAGTGGATGGAGTGGAGTGTGTCCCTTTACCAGACAATTAATACATCATCAACAATTAACTGGAATAACATTTTACTTTCTGAATATGTAAAAAGAGAAGGTGGCAATTCACTGGTACAAGAAGAATGTATCTCAGAGTGGAACAGATTTTTCCAGTTTGAGGGAATAGAGTATAAAATTGATTTATCATCTGTGCCAAGATACGATTATGAAGGCAATAAAATCAGTGACTCAAATCGTATCAAAGATTTGACAAGAAATGGTGTACCTGTTGGTAACGAAGATAATTTTATACTTGTGACAGACAAAATAGTTGCAGGTATACAATCAGATGCCAATAAAAGCATTGTACCACAAGTTGTTTCTAAATCTCATGTTATATTACAAGATATTGTACTTGAATATCTTGCTAAAAAGGCACTCCTTGGGAACTTAGAAATAACAGTAAGTCAAAACTGGGAACTTCTGCTGCCAGAAAATTATAAGTTTATGCTTATAACAGGTGCTGGTGTAGGAGATAGAATACTGGATAAAAGCTGGTGTGAAGGGCTTTATGGCAATCTTGGTCAAGCCAATTACTATAAGTGCAAATACACCACTGACAATCTTGGTGACATTGATGCACCAGGTGTAGTACTTTCGTCAAGCAATACGTCTGAGACAAATGCTTCTGTTAATATATCAGTAATAGCAAGTGATAAATCTGGCATTAAAACTATGAAATATGCCTATGGTGTGTTTAATAGCAAGGACGATGCGGTGTGGACAACAGTTACAACTGGTGGTGCAATAAATATAGAAGGAAACACATTTGAGGCATCTAAAAGTGGTGTTTATTCTGTATATGTAGAAGATGGTGCTGGCAATGTATCTATAGAAAAAATTGCTGTTACTAATATTAATCCAGAAATATTAGTAAAACCAGAAGTAAATAAAATTGACAATAACGATGCTAAAATCACAGGTATGGCAGAACCTAATCTCACTATATATATAGCGGCTGGTGAGTATTTATATGATGGCAAGGTGGGCGTTGATGGCTCATTTTCAGTAAAAATACCTCCGCAAAAGGCAAAAAAGAAGCTTAGTGTATATGTAGAAGACAACAGTGGACGTACAAGCAATGCTACTACAGTTGTAGTTAAACGTGCGGGTCCAAACTGTCCTACTATAACAAGTGCAAAAAATAATGAAACAGTAGTGTCTGGTGGAACTAATGATACAAATGTCAAGATTTTTGCAATAATTGATAACAAAGTCTATGTATCAAAAAGTCTTGGTTCATCATACTATACAACCTGTAAAAAATACGATGATACTCTAACAATTAAAGAGACGGATATAGTAATTAAGGATAATGGAACTTATTCTGTAACTATTCCTAATCAGTACGCAGGAACCGAAGTTAGGGTATTTTCTGTAGATAAGCTTGGTCGTGTAAGTCATGCAAGGAAACGAGCTGTAACCAAGGCAGCACCAAACAGAGTGACATTGTATGAAATATTTGACGTAGAAAGGTATGTGTATGGATATGTACCAGATGCAGATAATTGTAATGTTGTATTAAAAGCAGGTACTAAAACATATAATGCTGTTACCAATGAAGAAGGATATTTTACTGCTTCGGTGGGTGTATTATCTGCTGGAAGTGAAATTACAGTACATGCTTATAAAGGTTCTGGTAAAGGATATCCTTCAGTATACACAGTAACATCTGCAAAAGATGAATATACAAAACGACGTGAAGTTGGTATTCATATTGATGCAGTGACAGATAAAGATAAAAAAGTTTCAGGAAAATGGACTGAACCAGATTCAAAGATTTATATATGTGCTGGCAACAGAGAATATGTTACAACTACAGATGAAGATGGAAGATATAGTGTAGATATAAATGCACGCCTAAGTATTGGCTCCCCTGTATATGTACTTTCAAGAAGTACAAAGGGCGGTATAACTGGTATGCGCAGGTTCAATGTTGTAAAAGGTGCTCCTATAGCTCCTGTAGTAGTTGGCAGCGTTAAAACGAATACAAAGTATGTGAAGGTATATACAAAGGAAAACTGTGCACTTACGCTTAAAGTAGGACCTAAAAAGTATGTTAAAAACAGTGGTGCATATAATAAGAGTACAAACAGATATTATTATACATTTAATATAACAAGCCCAAGGGCAGGAGCTACGATACGCGCTTATGCACAGAATGATGCAGGCATGACAAGATGCAAGGTAATAAAAACCGTTAAACAGGTTAAAACCAAGAAAGATAAAAATAACAAGAAAAAATAATGTAAAAATATATAGGATGGTGTATAATATTTTTCTGAAAAAATTATACACCATCTTTGTTTTATAGGAGATTAAAACACATGATTACTAGTGAAACAAATCAGCAGATTAAAGAAATAATAAAACTGCAAAAGCAATCTAAGTACAGACGAAAGACATTGAAGTTTGTGACAGAAGGCTTAAAGATGCTTTTGGAGGCAGCAGAAAGTGGTTATCTTACGAAAATATATATATCTGACTCTGTAATGGAAAAAGTACAAGATATACCAGAAGTACTTTTAAAAAAATATTCATATGAAGTGGTTTTAGATAAAGTTTTTCAAAAAATATCAGATACAGTTACCACACAAGGTATATTAGGTATTGCTAAGATGCCAGAGTATGATATTGATAGTATACTTAGTGATAATAGGCATATGTGGCTCTTGCTTGACGAAGTGCGTGACCCCGGAAACCTTGGAACGATATTGCGTACTGCCGAGGGAGCAGGGATGTCTGCCGTAATTATGAGCAAAGGCACTGTGGATTTATTTAATCCAAAGACAATACGCTCTACGATGGGGGCAATATTTAGAATGCCATTTATATATGTAGATGACCTTACACACATTGTAAAAAAAATAAAAAATAATGGCTATAATGTATATGGTACAGCTATGAAAGGAAGTGTAATCTATCACAAGCCAGATTATACAAAGGGTGCAGGGATAGTTATGGGAAGTGAAGCAGATGGGTTGTCAGAAGGTATTTTGGAATATATTTCAGGTGCTATACGTATACCTATGGAGGGAGGGATTGAATCACTAAATGTCGCGGTGGCAGCAGCAATTGTAATGTATGAAGCGGCAAGACAGCGGTATAAACGCTAAGAATTAAAATTTTGTTGCACAATTAATATAAATGATATAAAATAGTAAAAACTATATCAGCGGAGAAATCCGTGTAAAGGGGGAGGAGGAAAAATGACACCTTTTTACTGGTTAATTGCATTAGCAGTGTTTCTGGTGATTGAAATTATTACCTTGGGTCTTACTACTATATGGTTTGCTGGCGGCTCATTAGTGGCATTTGTGCTGGCACTTTGTAATGTTCCTGTGCTAATTCAAGTTACAGTGTTTCTTATAGTATCAATTCTTTTGCTTGTTATTACACGTCCTGTTATAGAGAAAAAGCTAAATGAAAGCAGAACTAAGACAAATGTAAACAGTATTCTTGGAAAAGAGGGAAAAGTTACAGAAACCATTGACAACATTAACCAGACAGGAACAGTTGTAATTAATGGGCTTGAGTGGACTGCACGCAGTATTAACGACGAGGTTGTATCCGAAGGCTCAAGTGTTATTGTTGAAGAGATTAGGGGCGTAAAAGTAATAGTAAGTCCAGTTAAGAACAGGCAGGTGAGAGACAATTGAAGGATATAATATCTAGTGGACATTTTATATTAGGAGGAGGACAGATGTTACTTATAATTTTACTTGTTATCGTGGCATTAGTTCTAGTATCATGCATCAAAGTAGTACCACAAGCAAGAGCATATGTTATAGAAAGGCTTGGAGGTTATCAAGCAACATGGGCTGTTGGCATACATTTTAAAGTCCCATTCATAGATAGAATTGCCAGAAAGGTAGATTTAAAGGAGCAAGTGGCAGACTTTCCGCCACAGCCCGTTATTACCAAGGATAATGTTACTATGCGTATTGACACAGTAATATTTTACCAGATTACTGACCCTAAGCTTTATACGTATGGTGTAGAAAATCCTATTATGGCAATTGAAAATCTTACTGCAACAACACTGCGTAATATAATAGGTGAGCTGGAGCTTGACGAAACCCTTACATCACGTGAAATTATCAATGCAAAGATGAGGGCATCGCTTGACAGTGCAACGGACCCATGGGGTATCAAAGTAAACAGAGTAGAGCTTAAAAACATTATACCTCCGGCTGCAATACAAGATGCGATGGAGAAGCAGATGAAAGCAGAACGTGAAAAGAGAGAATCTATTTTGCGTTCACAGGGCGAAAAGGAGTCTGCAATACTTGTTGCAGAAGGTAAAAAAGCTGCGGCAATACTTGATGCAGAAGCAGAAAAACAAGCGGCAATACTTAGGGCAGAGGCGAAGAAAGAAGCTACAATACGTGAGGCAGAAGGTCAGGCACAGGCAATTCTTGCAGTACAGCAGGCAAATGCAGATGGTATACGTATGCTCGATGAAGCATCTGCTGCTGCATCAGAAAATGTTATAAGACTTAAAGGTCTTGAAGCATTTGCTAAAGCGGCAGATGGAAAAGCTACAAAGATTATTATACCATCCGAAATACAGTCGATGGCAGGATTTGTCAAGTCTGTTACAGAGATAAGCAAAGAGTAAGACTTTGCTAATATATGAAAAATGGAGGAATATGAAAATGGCTGTCAGTTTAAAAGGACGTAATTTTCTCACATTAAAGGACTTTACGCCCGAGGAGATAGAATATCTGTTAGACCTTGCAGCAGATGTAAAGGACAAAAAGAAAAAAAAAATACCAGTAAATAATTATCAGGGCAGTAATATTGCCCTGATATTTGAGAAAACAAGCACACGTACGCGCTGTTCGTTTGAGGTGGCAGCTTACGATATGGGAATGGGAGTTACGTATCTTGAGCCGTTAAGCTCTCAGATTGGCAAGAAAGAAAGTATTGCAGATACAGCAAGAGTTCTTGGACGTATGTATCAGGGAATTGAATACCGTGGGTTTGAACAGGAAATTGTTGAGGAACTTGCAAAATATGCAGGTGTACCAGTATGGAATGGTCTTACCAATGAATACCATCCAACACAAATGCTCGCTGACTTACTGACAATACGTGAACACTTAGGAAAATTAAAGGGCATAAAGCTCACATATATGGGTGATGCACGCTACAATATGGGTAACTCATTAATGATTGCCTGTGCTAAGATGGGACTGCACTTTACAGCCTGCACTTCTAAAGATTATTTCCCAGATTCACAGCTTGTAGAACAGTGCAACGAATATGCCAAAGTATCAGGCGGTTCTATAACACTTACAGAAGATGTACAGAGTGGCACAAAAGATGCAGATGTACTCTATACAGATGTGTGGGTATCTATGGGAGAGCCAGACGAAGTTTGGGCAGAGCGTATAAAAAAACTGTCACCATATCAGGTGAATAAAGCTGCTATAGATAACGCTTCTGACAATGTTATATTTATGCACTGTCTTCCAGCATTTCATGACCTAAAGACCAAGATTGGCAAAGAAGTATATGAAAAATATGGTTTAGACAGTCTCGAAGTGACAGATGAAGTATTTGAATCAAAGCAGTCTGTTGTATTTGACGAAGCAGAAAACCGTATGCACACAATTAAGGCAGTTATGATGGCAACGCTTGGGGTATAGGTATTTTTAATGAAAAGTGAGATATTAAGAACATTAAGAGAAGCTAGTGATGGGTTTGTATCAGGACAGGTTTTATCGGAAAAAGTAGGAGTGACAAGACAGGCAGTCTGGAAAAATATTACACAATTAAAAGAATATGGTTTTGTTATAGATTCTGTAACAAACAAAGGTTACAGTCTAGTTTCATCGCCAGACAGACTTTATGCTGCTGATATTGAAAGTAGAATAGATAAAGGCTCTCTCTGTCAGAAGGTAGAAAGCTTTGATACTACAGATTCTACGAATACACGAGCAAAACAGCTCGCAGAGCTTGGAGAAAGAGAAGGCACTCTTATAGTAGCTGAAGAGCAGACAGAAGGAAAAGGTCGAAGAGGAAGACACTGGGAATCAAAGCCGTTTACATCTGTCTATATGTCTATGATTTTAAGACCACATATTGACCCTGCACATATCTCTGGAATGACACTTTTAGCGGCACTTGCTGTAGTAAAAGCTATAAAACAGGTGTGCAGTACGCAACCATTTATAAAATGGCCTAATGATATCGTACTTGAAAAAAAGAAGATTTGTGGCATACTTACCGAGATGAGTTCAGAGCTTGATTATATCAATTATGCTGTGGTTGGAATAGGAATTAATGTAAACAACAGTTCTTTTCCAGAGGAAATAAAAGATAAAGCAACATCCATATACCTTGAAACAGGAAAAAAGCAAGACAGAGCACAGCTTGCCGCTATCACAGCGCAGTACTTTGGGGAATACTATAGGGAATTTATAGAGGCAAAAAGTCTTAAGCCATTTATTAGTGAATACAATGCACTGCTTATCAATAGAGACAAAGAAGTAAAAATTCTCTATGGAATGCAAGAAAATGCAAGTGAAAACAAAATAGAAACTGGCATAGCAAGAGGCATTAATGACAGCGGTGCACTTGTAGTAGATACGGCACATGGAATAGAGTGTGTAGTATCAGGTGAGGTTTCAGTTAGGGGGTTATATGGCTATGTCTGATATAGCAGAGAATAATCCTGTAGTGCTTTGTGCGTCCAGTGCGTATGAACAAAAATATTACTTTAATCAAGAATTTTCAGCTCTTCCACAGTTTATAAAGGAAGAACTACAGATTATATGTGTACTTTATACCGCTGATGTAGGCGGAATACTTACATTGCAGTATGATACTGCAGGAAACCTTTTGATGAATGTAACCTCAGCCAGTGATGATTTTTTATTTGACGAAATCGGAAGTGTGCTTAAAATTAAACAGATACAGTCAGAAAAAAGGGAATTACTGGAGTCGCTTGAACTTTATTATCGTGTAAAGTTTCTTGGTGAAGACTTGTAATATAACTAGTATAAGCGAAACGAGGAGAAAAAAATGTTATTAGCGGTTGATATTGGAAATACTGACATTACATTTGGTGTATTTGATTACAAGAAATTGGCAGCAACGTTTCGGTGTACGGTAAAAGTACCACGAACTTCTGATGAATACGGCGAGCTTCTTTGCAATATTTTAGTACAGAAAGGTTATAAACCTTCGGATATTACAGAAGTTATAATAGCTTCTGTAGTACCACAGATAATGTATTCATTTACAAGCGGAATAATAAAATACATAGGATGTACGCCAATAGTAGTAGGGGCAGGTACTAAGACAGGCATAAGGATAGACACTGTCGACCCAAAACAGATTGGTCCAGACCGTATTGTAGATGCCGTTGGGGCATATATACAATATGGAGGTCCTATAATAGTGGTAGATTATGGAACTGCTACAACATATGACTTTGTAACTGCTGATGGTGCATTTAAGGGCGGCGTAATATGCCCGGGTATAAGGATATCAGCAGATGCACTGTGCAACAATACAGCCAATCTTCCGGAGATAGAAATTAAATGTCCCGGGGATATAATTGCAAAAGAGACGATATCTTCTATGCAGGCAGGACTTTTTTATGGGACAATAGGGCAGACTGAGTATATTATCAGACGTATAAAAGAGGAATCAGGCATAAAAGATGCGCGTGTCGTTGCCACTGGCGGACTTGGAAAGATAATTTCAGAAAGTACAGACGAAATAGATATATACGATGCAGAACTTACATTAAAAGGGTTGGAGCTTATTTACAGAAAACAGAAAAGGTAATCTTAAAATATGAATGGATTTAAAATAGGCAATGTAAATATAAGTGGCAACTTAATACTAGGACCAATGGCAGGGGTAACAGACCTGCCTTTTCGTATCTTGTGTAAAGAACAGGGAGCAAATTTACTATATACGGAGATGATAAGTGCTAAAGGTATATACTATAACAATAAAAATACAGAGAAACTCTGGCAGATAGACAGCTATGAACACCCCATAGCACTACAGCTCTTTGGCTCAGAACCAGAACTTATGGCTTCTATTGCTTCAAAAATTGAGCATAAAGATTTTGAGATACTTGATATAAATATGGGCTGTCCTGTCCCTAAAGTAGTAAATAATGGAGAAGGTTCAGCACTTATGAATACACCAGAGCTTGCCGCTAAGATTATAAAGGCAGTTTCTAGTGCCATATCAAAGCCTGTAACAGTGAAAATACGAAAAGGGTTTGACGATAACAACATTAACGCAGTACAGTTTGCCAAAATGGCAGAAGAAAATGGAGCAGCAGCAGTTGCGGTACATGGCAGGACAAGGCAGCAATATTATGGAGGCAAGGCAGACTGGAGCATAATAAGACAGGTAAAAGATGCCATAAATATTCCTGTTATTGCAAGTGGAGATATATTTACACCAGAAGATGCAGTAAGGTGTTTAAAAGAAACAAGGTGCGATGGTCTTATGATTGCACGTGCAGCAAGGGGAAATCCGTGGATTTTTAGCCAGATAAAAACCTTTATAAATACAGGGAAGGTACAACAAAAGCCTAGTATAGAAGAAGTTACAAATATGGTTTTACGTCACGCAAAGATGCTGATAGAATTTAAAGGGGAAATTATGGCTATGCGTGAGATGCGTAAACACATTGCATGGTATACGGCTGGTTATAGACATTCAGCATCAATACGGCGTATGGCAAATAGTATTGAAACATATAAACAGCTTGAGAACCTTTGCGAAATAATGACAGGAGGAAAGATTATATGACCAATAAAATAATAACTAAACTAAAAACAATAATATCACTTATACTTGTATCAGCATTTATATCAAGCTCTATACCAGAAGTTGCAAGTGCAGCAGTACCATCTGTACAGGCAACAGCATATGTTGTAATGGATGCAAACTCTGGTGAAGTTTTATATAAGAAAAGCATGAATAAGACAATATACCCAGCTAGTACAGTTAAGCTTATGACTGCAATAGTTGCACTTGATAACGCTTCTCTTGACCAAAAGATAAAATTTACAAAAAAAATGAAACGCTGGGTTCCAAACGATGCATCAAATCTTGGATTAAAAACAGGCACAACATATAATGTAAACCAGTACTTGCACATGATGCTGATAGCTTCCGATGCAGATTCTGCCGTAGCATTGGCATATGGCACAGCAGGAAGTTATAATCAGTTTATCAATTTAATGAATACCAAAGCACAAAGCTATGGAATGGAGGACACAAGCTTTGACAATCCAATGGGGCTTGACAAAGGCAATGGTTATAAGGAAACATATACTTCAGCATACGATTTTGCATTACTTACAAGACACGCCATGTCATATAGTGCTATACGCAATATAGTTGCCAAGAACAGATACAAAGTGCCCGCAAGAACAGGTAAACCTTCTTTTACAATAAAAAATACCAATCAATTCTACTCTACATACAAGCTTAAAGATAAAACATATGAAATTATAGGTTCAAAAACAGGTACAACGACTGCTGCTGGTCGTGTATTAATAGTCACAGCAAAAGATAAAGCTGGGCATGAACTTGTATGTGCATACTTTGGTGGCAATTCATCTTCTGCCCTCTATGGCGGAATAGAGAAACTGCTAGACTATGCATTTGAGCAAAATTCAGATGGTAAAATAAAACTTGCACTTGGATTCTGGGACACAAGATATCGCAAAAGTGAGAATGCAATATGTAAATATGCGTCATCTGGCGTACTGCCTATGACAGCTAATGGCAAGTTTAATCCAGAGAGAATAAAGCCTGCAGTATTTACACTGGATATGGTTAATAAGATTTCAGGACTTCAAATGTCAGTAAATGAAGATAATTCTCTAACTGTAGCAAATCTTGCAATAGCATATTATAATACAAGTATGACAGCACCAGAAGGAAGCAGTACTGCCACAGGCAGTGTAATAACAGATAATACAGCTACAGACAATATTACACAAGACGTGCTTACAGATTATGAACTTAGTATAATTAACACACTTGAAGGCATAGAAAATTTTGGCATACCTGAACAGAAGAAGATAGCATATCTGTACTCATCAAAGGCAATGGAAATCACAGGCATAACAGATGTAAACCATGAGTTGTCAAAAGAAGAAGCTGTATTAATAGCAGATAGCTTTGCAATATAAATAGATATAGTATACTTTTATAAGAAAAGAGTATACTATTTTGTAGGAGGAATAGGGACATATGTATGATATAGTTATTATTGGTGGTGGTGCAGCAGGGCTTTGTGCTGCCCTTTATGCAGGAAGGGCAAAGCTTAATGTGCTTGTCATTGAAAAATATAATATTACAGGAAGCCAGATAATATATGCAAACGAGGTGGACAACTATCTTGGAATACCATCTGTTACAGGCTTTGAGCTTGCCAGTAAATTCAGAGAACACGCTTCAAAAGAAGCTGAATTTAAAGAAGGTGAAGTAAAAAATATAAAAAAAGATAACAATAGATTTACTATAACACTTGCAGATGGAAAAAATATAGAATCAAAGACAGTTATAATAGCTACAGGTGCAGTTCATAACAAACTTGGTGTAAAAGGCGAAGAAGAATTAACAGGAAAAGGTGTTTCATACTGTGCAACTTGTGATGGTGCATTTTACAGAGGCAAAAATGTAGTAGTAGCAGGAGGCGGAGACACAGCTCTTTCTGAGGCACTGTATTTATCCAATATATGTAAAAAAGTCTATCTGCTTCACAGGCGCAGCGAACTAAGGGGAAGCAAGGCATATCAGGATAAAATAAAAACCACAGAAAATATAGAATTTATTGGCAATGCAGCGATAGATGAAATAAAAGGAGATGCCCATGTTTCAGCACTTGTATATCATGATAAAGAAACAGGCAGCCAAAGAGAACTTAGTATAGATGGAGTATTTATCGCAATAGGAATGAAACCTGATACAGATATTGTAAAAGATATAGTTTCGATGGATGAATATGGTTATATCATTGCAGGTGAAGACGGAAAAACAAGTGTTGATGGTTTATTTGTAGCAGGAGATATACGTAAAAAGAATCTAAGACAGCTTATAACAGCAGTTTCAGACGGAGCAAACTGTGCTGCATCTGTAGAGAAGTATCTAAACTCAGAAGATTAAAAAATTATTGAAACAATTATAGCAAACCACCCTAATACTTTGACAAGTGCTAGGGTGGTCTATCAAAAATTTGGTCAGTCTCTTGTGGGCAGTTATTCCTTTTATATTATGATGTTGGGGTCAAAAGGTATTTTGCCCCCAACTGATGCTACAGATTGTTACATTGCCCTGCAATTCCCGCAATCCTGCCAACACCTCCAATCCCGCATATTTGCAAGCAAATCTGGCATTAGCACTCAAGAATTTTCTTGTAAATCCATGTTAAGAAACATCTTATGTATTCTATAGTCCTCACAAAGCTCAGGGTGAAATGCAAACCCAAGTTGATTCTTATATTCTATAGCTGTAATCTTTCCATTAGTTTTTGCTAAAACTTCCACACCGCTTCCGATATCTTCTATATAAGGTGCACGTATAAATTCCATTGGAAACTGTCCAATCCCCTTGACGATTCCATCACAGTGAAAACTTCCAAGTTGTCTGCCATATGCATTTCTTTTTAAAATTACAGGAAGTGTTTTAAAATAAGCTCTTGAATCATTTGAAATTTTTTCTGCCAAAAGGATAAGTCCTGCACATGTAGCAAGAACAGGCATACCATTTATAATTTTTTCTTTTAAAAGAGCAAACATATCTAAATCTTTTAGTAGTTTGCCTTGCACGGTACTTTCACCACCAGGTAACACAAGCCTGTCAAAATTTTTATAAAGGTCACTTTTCTGCCTAAGCTCTATAGTTCTTGCACCAAGTTTATTCAATATATATTCATGTTCAACAAAAGCTCCTTGTACAGCAAGTACACCAACTTTTATCATACTAAATCCCCCGTTCAGCCATAAGCAAAGTGATTTCATCTTTATTAATACCAACCATTGCTTCACCAAGGTTTTTAGAAATCTCTGCAATCATTTTAGCATCTTTATAATTAGTGACAGCCTTGACGATAGCTTCAGCTCGTTTAGCAGGGTTACCTGATTTAAATATACCTGAACCCACGAAGACACCATCAGCACCAAGCTGCATCATAAGTGCAGCATCAGCAGGAGTGGCAACACCGCCAGCCGCAAAATTTACGACAGGAAGTTTGCCATTACTATGCACATATTGTACAAGTTCATAAGGTACTTGAAGCTCTTTAGCTTCATTAAAAAGTTCATCTTCACGCATAACAGTAATTTTAGCAATAGCACTGTTCATCATGCGCATATGACTTACAGCTTGTACAATATCCCCAGTTCCGGGCTCACCCTTAGTTCTTATCATTGCAGCGCCTTCACTAATGCGGCGTAAAGCCTCTCCAAGATTTTTAGCGCCACATACAAAAGGCACTTTAAAACGTGTTTTATCAATATGGTAAATATCATCAGATGGTGAAAGCACTTCACTTTCATCAATATAGTCAATTTCTATAGCTTCAAGTATCTGTGCTTCAACAAAATGTCCGATTCTACACTTTGCCATAACTGGTATAGACACGGCTTCTTGTATACCATTTATCATAGCTGGGTCACTCATACGTGAAACTCCACCAGCAGCACGTATATCGGCTGGAATGCGCTCAAGTGCCATAACAGCACATGCTCCTGCATTTTCTGCAATCTTCGCTTGTTTAGGTGTAGTTACATCCATAATAACACCACCTTTAAGCATCTGTGCAAGCTCTCTGTTCAATGCATACTGCTTTTCATCAAATTTCATTATAGTCCTCCAATTCTACGCTCTTTTAAATCTGCGTTTAATTAATTGTTAATTATTGTGTTTACTAATACAACAAAATAAATTATAATTAAAATTGAATATATCAAAATATCCAAAATAAATATATTTAATAATGTCAGAATGAGGAGGTAGATATATATGCTGACATATTCTTTTGAAGATATAAAGCCAGAACCACTTTATCTACATTTATACAAATGTATTAAAAATGATATATTAAATGGAGTTTTATTGCCTAAAACCAAACTCCCATCTAAAAGAAGCTTCGCTAAAAACTTAGGCGTGAGTAATATTACAGTTGAAAATGCATATGCACAGCTACAAGCAGAAGGATATATATATTCAGTCCCAAAGAAAGGGTTTTATGTGACAGAAATTCCAAAAGCTGTACATAAAATAAAAGACCAGCAGACAGAAAAAAATATAAAAAAACATATACAAAACAGCTATATAGATGTTAGTAACCAGTATGAAGTAGACTTAGTAAGTAATAGAACGCATACTGATAACTTCCCATTTTCAATATGGGCAAAATTAATGAGAGAAATTATATCCGAAAAAAGCAGTGAACTTATGGAAAAATCACCGTGGGGCGGAATAATGGAGCTAAGAAGTGCAATAAGCACTCATCTTAAACAATTTCGCAATATAGAAGTAGAACCAGAGCAAATAATCACTGGTGCAGGGACAGAGTATCTCTACACATTGATAATACAGCTATTGGGTTATAATAAAATTTATGCTGTTGAAGACCCCGGATATAAAAAGGTAGCACAGATATATAAAAGCAATAATGTTGCTTGTGAATATATACCTATAGACAATTCAGGTATTATAATAGAAGAATTAGAAAAACATCATGCAGATATAGCACATATCTCTCCATCTCATCATTATCCAACAGGTATAGTAACACCTATTAGCAGACGATACGAAATACTTGGGTGGGCATCACGTGAAAAAGGACGTTATATTATAGAAGACGATTATGACTCTGAATTCAGGCTCGCTGGTCGTCCAATACCCACACTGCAAAGTATAGATGTAATGGAATGTGTAATATATATCAATACGTTTACAAAAAGCCTTGCTCCTACAATAAGGATAAGCTATATGGTACTTCCTAAAAAACTGCTTGAAAGATTTTATGATAAGTTAAGCTTCTATTCTTGTACAATATCTAACTTTGAACAATATACACTAGCACGCTTTATAAAGGATGGATACTTTGAAAAGCATATAAATAGAATGCGTAACTACTATAAAAATGTACACAATAAATTGATGAAAGCAATAAAAAACAGCAAACTTGCAGATATAAGCACAATATCTGAAGAAGGCTCAGGACTTCATTTTCTGTTAAAAATTCAAACAGAATTATCCGATAAGGAATATATAGAGATATGCAGGAGAAACAAAATCAATGTATCATGTCTTTCACAATATTATAACGAAGATAATGATAACAATATAGATAGACAACATATTTTAATAGTGAACTATTCAGGGATAAGGCTTGAAGATGTTAGCAGGACAGTCGAGCTTTTATGCAGACCAATATTATAAGAGAAATGCAGGAAGGATTATAAAATGATAAATCATAAACACAAAGACCGTTTGTTTAGTTTTATCTTTGGAAATGAAGAAAATAAACGGTGGACACTTAGCCTTTACAATGCAGTTAGTCACTCATGTCATACAAATCTTGAAGATATACAGATTACAACAATGGATGATGTAATCTATATGGGAATGAAAAATGATGTTTCTTTTATTATCACAAATATAATGAATATATATGAGCAACAGTCAACATTTAACCCAAATATGCCATTGCGGAAACTTATGTATGCAGCAAGACTTTATGATAAATATATACATGATAATAAGCTTAATATTTACAGTACAAGTCTATTGCAGTTGCCAGTACCCAAACTGGTCACTTTCTACAATGGACAGACCAATAAAGATGACATGGTTCTTGAATTAGCAGATGCATTTAAAGAAAACATTGAAATGTCAGGAATAACTCCTGATATCAGTGTAAAGGTACGAATGATTAATATAAACTATGGTAGAAATAAGGAGTTGCAGGAAGCATGCAAACCACTTTCGGAATATGCATGGTTTATAGAAAATATAAGAAAATATAGAAAAACAATGGATTTAGAAACTGCTGTTGGTAAGACACTTGATGATATGCCAGATAATTTTGAAATAAAACAGTTTCTTATTGGAAACAGGGCGGAGGTGACACAGATGTGTATTACAGAATATAACGAAGAAGAAACAATGCAAATGTTCAAAGAAGAAGGTAGAAAAGAGGGTATAGAAAAAGGCAGAAAGGAAGGCAAAATTCTTGGAGCAGTAGAAATTTTGCGTACCTTCAATAGCAATGATGAAATAAAGAAAATAATTATGGAAAAGTATCATCTCACTGAAAGCGATGCAGAAAAGTATCTTTTATTATAAGTAGGAAGTCTACCCTTGTAGTATGGAATAAAATGTAAAATATGCACATTCCAGACTGACACATATAGAGACAAACCATTAGTTTTGCCCTTATTTTATAGGGTATAGGCAATTTTGACATGAAAAGCGAAGATATATGACATAAAAATTGTACGAATATGACATGAAAAATAAAATTTAATGACATTGAAATGACAAACAATAATTATATAACTTACTTGTAACTCATCCAAACCATTTAAAAAACCTAAAAGTCAATGTTGATTTCTTTAGGCAAAAAATGGTTGACGAAATACAAAAGGTGTGGTATCATTCTTGAATACGATGTATAGGAAATCATCCTATATCAAGGATACACTTTTGTTAGTATTTACATTTTTTCTCAATTGGTTT
>CANOID010000031.1 GCA_947565985.1 uncultured Lachnoclostridium sp. | reverse complement strand
TTGCAAGCAAATCTGCTTCTTGTCGGTGTTTGGTGTCAAGCTAGTAGATAGCAATTTGCATGTAAACATGCATTGCTATCTACTTTTGACCCTAGCATCATGTAATACATTTAAAATAATATATAACACATTTGGAGGATTAAAGATGACTAAAGGAATAAACAGAGCTTACTCATTATTTGAATCTAACAACTTGTCTGGACACTGTGTTTTTATTTCACACAAATACGAGGATATGGATGCAGCGAGAATAATATCCAAGTATATAATGGATTCAGGAATTGATGTATATTTAGATGACAATGACACAGGACTGCAAAAAGCGGTAAATAATAATGATTCAGAGAGAATTGTCAGTTGTATTGAGACAGGATTACAAAATAGCACCCATATACTTATATTAGTTACAGAAAATACCAGAAATTCATGGTGGGTTCCTTATGAAACAGGATATGCTAAATATGGAAATAAAAGTATAGCTTCTTTGTTGTTAAAGAATGTTTATGAATTTCCTGATTATTTGAAAATAGAAACGACCTTAGATGGTTACAGTGATTTATCAAAGTATATAAAAAGTATTAAAAATTCATACCAGACTTTATTGGAATCAATATTAGAGTCAGAACGAGATGATTTATATAAAGATATATTATTGGAATACATAAATGAATAATAATTAAGATGGGGGAAGGGTATATGATTAAAATTCGTAAAATTTATGATTTTAACGATATTTGGGGTATTATTGCTGAACAGGGATATAATTCTGGCATTGATAGATATCGTTCTTCTTATTTGTATAGAGGATTGCCAAATGTCGATTTTCATCTGGAAACAAGTCTTATCAGAAATTGTAAACATAAGGGTTGGGATTTAGAAAAGTCGATTTTGCGCAATTTTACAAAGTATGCTTCTATTGAAGACCCAAAGCTTACATATTCTGTCTGGAGACAGTTAATAATAGGGCAGCATCATGGGTTACCAACTAGGTTACTGGACTGGACGTATTCACCATTAACAGCATTGCATTTTGCTACAAGTGGTGAAAATTTTTCCAGAATGGAGAGAAATGACTGCGTAGTCTGGGCGATTGACATTGATGAAATAAATAGTTTACTACCTAAGAAATATAAGAATAAGTTAGATGAAGAATGGTCATATCTTTTTACAATAGAAATGCTTGATAAAGTGGTTCAATGCTTGGAAAAGTATGATGATGATATGAAGGATAATGCTATGATTTTAGTTGAACCACCATCTATTGACCAGAGAATTATTAATCAATATTCGTATTTTTCTGTTATTCCTAAACAAATGCATAATATAGAAACATTTTTAAATTCAAAAACATCACGTACAGTAAAATATATTATTGACAAAGCATTAAAATGGCGAATACGAGATATGCTTGATCAACTTAATGTAAACGAGCGTATTGTATATCCGGGTTTAGATGGTTTGTCTTCGTGGATTAAAAGGCATTATTATGTAAAATAGCCCTTCAACAGAATAAACATATGAATAAAAATTATTGTAAAAAGGTGCATTTTTTGTTTAATGTGATATTGTAATTTTGACGAAAAATAACCTAATGATTTAAAATCGAAAAAATATTCTTGTTAATTTGACTAAATATTCTACAAAAATGTTCTCTTTTTTTGATCATATGTTTATTCTGTTTACAAAAAAAGAATCGGTTGTAAAACGTTATAGATTATGATACAATATATTTATATAAGAGTAAACTACCCATTAGCTAAAGACCAAGGGTCTTCCTGCAAGTACGTCATAGTCTAAGTTCTTTACAATGCTTGAGTATAAAACTGTATGGTGTGGTAATGACATAATAAGAGTACCTATGATGTATTCAAGCATTCAACTAAAAAATAGCAGAAAAAGAAAGGAACATTAATTATGCGGAAAAGTATAAAAATTGTTGTTGGAGTACAGGTTATCATAGCTCTTGCTTCGGTGTTGCTACTTGGCATAATGCTTACAAAAAATCTTAGGAATGTGAAACAGTCTGAAACTGCTAATATTCAAATAAACAATTTGCTAGAACGGGCACAGAAAGCTGAAGTTGCCCATTATAAATGGTCCGCCAGTCTTAGCAATGCACTATATGCTAATATGGAATTCACCGGTAGCACAGACCCTACTGGCTGTATACTTGGACAGTGGATTTATGGAGAAGAAGGAACTAATGATGAAACTATTTTAGATCTTCGCAGTCAGTTAAAACCACTTCATGAAGAACTCCACCAGTCAGCTATTTCTGTATTAGAGTTATATAAAAACAAGCCATTGGAAGCACAGGCATACTATCAGGACACAATTCAAAAAAATCTTGGTGTATTAGTAGAATTATTGGACCAAGTGGCAGAGCGTGCAACAGTGCTCAATGAATCCAGTACTCAGACTATGCAGGCTGCAATTACTTCTATGCGTATTACATCTATAGCAGGTTTAGGATTGACATTAATCTGTCTTATTAGCCTTGTAACATATGTATTAAGACGTGTTGTAAAACCTATACTTATGATTATTCAGATGGCACGTCCTTTGCAAGAGGGAAAACTAAAACTAGAGTTAGATTATAATGCAAATAATGAAATTGGAGATTTGGCACAAACTATTAGACAGTCGATGGAACAAATAAGCCAGTATGTAGATGATATTAACCATATTATGTATCAGTTTTCAAAAGGCAATTTTAATATAACAACTTCTGCACCTTTTGTTGGAGATTTTCGTTCTATTGAGGAGTCTATAGATAACTTTACTGCTTCACTTTCGTCAACGATAAGCAATATAAATTATGCTGAACAGAAAGTATCTAATCATGCCGGATTTTTGTCTGACAGTGCCAAATCACTGGCGGATGGTGCTGCTACACAGGCAAGTGCTATGGAAGAACTATACTCTACGTTAAATGAGCTGTCAAAAAGTGCACAGAAAAATATCCAGACTGCCATTAGTGTACAGAAAAATGCAGAGCTTACAGGAATACAGGTAAATGATAGTAGCCAGTATATGGAAGAGCTTGTTAATGCTATGAGAGAAATCAGCAGTGCAACACAAGAAATTGAACAAATTATTACTACAATTGAAAGTATAGCTTTCCAAACAAATATTCTTTCTCTAAATGCTGCTGTAGAAGCTGCAAGGGCAGGTACTTCTGGGCAAAGTTTTGCTGTAGTGGCTGAAGAAGTAAGAAATCTTGCAAATCGTTCAGACCAAGCGGCTAAAGCAACAATGGAATGTATTGAGCATTCTGTACAGGCAGCAGAACGTGGCAGATTAATTGTAGAAAAAGTATCCGATTCCTTGCAAAAAACCTTTGATTTAATACATAGTTCAAATGAAGCTATTGGTGAAATCACGGAAGCAGTACATATTGAAGCAACTGCCATTTCACAGGCGACTGAGGGATTAGGGCAGATTTCCGCTGTGGTACAAAATAATTCTTCCAGCAGTCAGGAATCAGCTACCATCAGTTCAGAGTTGTTTGGACAGGTACGTGTTTTACAGAACCAGACAAAACAGTTTCAAATTAAAAATACAGTAGTTTAATTTATTATTTTGTCCCTTATAGTTAATTTGTCTACTGGCAAATTAATGACAAGGGACATTTTTTATTGATGTTACGATATTTTTTATGCAAATAGCTTTAAAGAATTTATTAGTCGGGAATTTGTGGTATAATTCCATTACATTAAACAAAGTTAGGAGGTCTGATTATGAAACGTGATATAGGTGCATTGATTAAAAAAATGACTTTAGAAGAAAAGGCTGGTATGTGTTCAGGGCTTGACTTCTGGCATCTTAAGGGAGTAGAGAGACTTGGCATTCCAAGTGTAATGGTCAGTGATGGACCGCATGGGCTTAGAAAACAAGATGACAAAGGAGACCATTTGGGAATTAATGACAGTATAAAAGCTGTGTGTTTTCCACCAGCGTGTTTGAGTGCGTGTTCGTTTGACAGGGAGTTAATTAAAGAGATGGGAGTTCATATTGGAAGGGAAGCTCAGGCAGAGGATGTATCTGTAGTGCTTGGACCAGCAGTAAATATTAAACGTTCTCCATTGTGTGGAAGAAATTTTGAGTATTATTCAGAAGACCCATATCTTTCAGGTGAAATTGCAATTGCGTGTATACAGGGCATACAATCACAAGGTGTTGGAACATCTATTAAGCACTTTGCAGCAAATAATCAGGAGTATAATAGACTTAGCTGTTCATCAGAGGTAGATGAGCGTACACTTAGAGAAATTTATTTTCCAGCGTTTGAAAATGCAGTAAAGAAAGCACAGCCAAAGACTGTAATGTGTTCTTATAATAGGATTAATGGAGTTTATTCATCAGAAAATCCATGGCTTTTAACTGATGTTTTGCGTGATGAATGGGGCTTTGAAGGGTATGTTATGTCTGACTGGGGTGCAGTGAATGAACGTGTAGCAGGATTAAAGGCTGGACTTGAACTTGAAATGCCATCATCAAATGGCACTGGTGATGCAGAGATTATAAATGCTGTAAAAAATGGTACACTTGATGAAACAGTACTTGACAATGCTGTGGAAAGAATTTTAAAGGTTGTGTTTGATTATATTGATAACAGGCATAAAGAAAAACTGGAACTTGAAGCAGATCATCAAGAGGCAAAGCGTATTGCCTGTGAGTCTATGGTGCTTCTTAAAAATGAAGGAATATTGCCGTTAAAAAAAGAAGAAAAGGTAGCATTTATCGGGGAATTTTTTAAGAAACCACGTTATCAGGGAGGCGGAAGCTCACATATTAATAGTTTTAAGGTTGACAGTGCATGGGACTGTTTGAACGGAAAAGAAAACGTAGTTTATGCAGAGGGCTTTTCTGCTGTAGATGATGTATACAATGAAAATCTTGCAAAGGAAGCTTGTGAAGTTGCAAAAAATGCAGATAAGGTTGTTATTTTTGCAGGGCTTCCAGATTCTTTTGAATCAGAAGGCTATGATAGAAAACATATGCATCTTCCTGAATGCCAGAATAGACTTATAAAAGAAATTGCACAAATACAGCCAGAACTTATAGTGGTACTGCATAATGGCTCACCTGTAGAAATGCCATGGTTGTCATGTACAAAGGCTGTTCTTGAAGCTTATCTTGGCGGTCAAGCAGTAGGAAGTGCAATTGCTGATATCTTATATGGCATTGTTAATCCATCTGGAAAGCTTGCTGAAACTTTCCCTTATAAACTTTCAGATAATCCGTCTTATCTTAATTTTAACTGTCCAGAAAAAGTTGAATACCATGAAGGCTTGTATGTAGGTTACAGATACTATGATAAAAAGGAGATGGATGTTGCATTTCCTTTTGGACATGGATTGTCTTATACAACATTTGAGTACAATAATATGAGACTCAGCACAGACAGTATTACAGAAAAGGATATAGTAACAGTATCGTTGGATGTTAAAAATACTGGTGATATGGCTGGTAAAGAAATTGTGCAAATATATGTAAAAGATAACACAGGTACTAGTATGCGTCCTATAAAAGAGCTTAAAGGTTTTGAAAAGATATATCTTGAGCCGGGTGAGACAAAAACTATTGAAATATGCTTGGATAGCCGTAGCTTTGCATATTATAACATGGATATTCATGATTGGTTTATAGAAAGTGGTGATTATGAAATCCTTGTAGGAGCTTCTTCAAGGGATATAAGACTTAATGCAACATTGCATATTGAAAACTCACAAAAGCTGCCTTTAAAGGTTCATATGAATACTACTATTGAGGAACTGCTTGGCGATGAAAGAACAAAAAAATATGGGCTTAAATTTAAGCATGAGATGGATGTACTTTTTGGCGGTTCCGAAAGTACAAGTACAGATATAGAGGATGCGATGGCAGATGCTATGGCACTTTCAATGCCAATTCGCAATCTTGTGGGTTTTGGGGTTTATAAAAAAGAAGATATGCTTACTTTGATTGAAGAGATTAAAAATGCCTGAAATTATGACTATGTAATTTATAGAATGAGAAGAGGAAAACATAAAAATATGCTTAAAACTAACGAAGTAAATATCCGTGACCCATATATTATAACATATGATAACAAGTATTATATGTATGGAACTAGAAGTGCGACTACATGGGGTCTAGCAGAAGGATTTGATTGTTATATTAGTGACAACCTTGAAGACTGGGAAGGACCAGTAGAAATATTTAAGCGTCCAGAAGGTTTTTTTTCAGACCGTGAATACTGGGCACCAGAGTGCATTTATTATCAAGATGCATTTTATCTAATTACAACTTTTGGGTCTAAGGATATGAAAAAAGGCATTTATATATTAAAATGTGATGAACCAGCAGGAAGGTATAAGCTTTACAGTGAAAGGCTTACACCAGAAGACTGGACGTGTATTGATGGTACAATTTATTTTGAAAATAATATACCAATGCTTGTCTTTTCGCACTCTTTTGAAGATACACCAGATGGAGATATGTGTGTACTAACTTTAACAAAAGACTTAAAACAATCAAAGGGGCATCCGCGAAAGTTATTTTCGGCAGGGGAGGCTGCATGGGCATATCCTATTCCATTTGCCAAAGAAGAGTTTGGTATGGATGGGGATGTCTATTTTACTGATGGACCATGTATTATGAAGATGGAAAACGGTAAGTTGTATATGACATGGTCAAGTTGGGGAACTTCGGGATATGCCGTTGGTGTAGCTGTTTCTAATAATGGTAGTATAAGTGGTCCATGGGAACAACTAAAAGAACCAATTTTTCCAGTAAATGGAGGTCATGGCATGATGTTTAAGGATTTAGATGGGAAAATGCGCTTTGTACTTCACTATCCAAATGATAAATACAAGGAGCATCCTATGTTTACGGATATGCTTCTTCAAGATGGCAAACTTATGATTAAAAAATAGTATGATGCCAAGGTCAAAAGTAGATAGCAATGCATGTTTACATGTAAATTGCTATCTACTAGCTTGACTCACCAAACACCGACAAAAAGCAGATTTGCTTGCAGATATGCGGGATTGGAGGTCTTGACAGGATTGCGGGAATTGCAGGGCAATGTAGCAATCCGTAGCATCAGTTGGGGGCAAAATACCTTTTGACTCCAACAAATAGAATATATAATTAGGAGGAAAAAATGAAGCAGATAAAATGGAATGATTCATGGAAGTTTTGGCTTGACAAGGATTCTTTTGCATTGGTATGGAATGTACCAGAGAACGCTGTTGATGTTACACTGCCACATGACGCAATGATTCTAAATTCAGCAAAGCCAGACAGTGTAAATGCAGGTAATACAGGTTTCCGCGATGCAGGAGTTTATACATATATCAAAATGTTGTATGCACCAGAGGAGTACAGAGACCAGACTGTTATGTTAAAGTTTGAGGGTATATATATGAACGCATTCGTCTATGTCAATGGTGAGCTCGCGGCTAAAAACCCATTTGGATATTCTACATTTTTTGTAAAACTGGATGATTTTATTAGATATGGTGAAGAAAATGAAGTTCGTGTTCATGTTCGTGCTGGGGCTATGCCAAACAGCCGTTGGTATTCAGGTGCAGGTATTTACAGGGATGTATATCTGCTGACTTCAAAGACTACGTACATAGTTCCAGAAGGTGTACAGGTAGATACAGAGGATGCTGATGAGGAAATTGCAGTCCTTAATATTAGAACAGAAATTAAGAATCGCAAGGTCAATACTGAAAAATTGATGCTTGAAACAAGTATTGAAGATGCTAATGGCAATGTAGCAGCACGTTGCAGTAGTACTCTTGTACTGATGGAGGGTGAAGAGCGTCAGATATCACAACGCATTACTGTGCTAGAACCAAAACTATGGAGTGCAGAAACACCAGAACTTTATACAATAATTAGCAGGATTTACAACAGTGAAAAAAAACTTCTGGATGAAAACAAGGATACATTTGGCATACGCACACTTACACTTGATGCAAAGAGAGGCTTAAGGGTCAATGGAAAGACAGTGAAACTTCGTGGAGCGTGTGTACATAATGACAGTGGGCTTCTTGGAAGTGCAACATATGACGATGCACATTTTCGTCAAGTTAAGATACTTAAAGAAGCTGGGTTTAATGCAATACGTATGTCACATAACCCTGCTGCTCCTGCTTTTTTACGTGCTTGTGATGCACTTGGAATATATGTTATGGATGAAACTTTTGATATGTGGAACAGGCTTAAATCTGACTATGACTATGGACTTTATTTTCAGGAATGGTGGGAGTTTGATGTAACTGCAATGGTGCGTAAGGACTACAACCACCCATCAGTTATACTTTATTCTATTGGAAATGAGATACCCGAGATTGGGATGAAGCATGGTGCAAAAATATGCCATGAAATTTCAGAAAAAGTAAAGTCACTTGACAGCACACGTTTTACACTTGCATCTATTAATGGTGTATTCGCTTGTGGAGACCAAATTGGAAGAATTATGCAGGATGTACTTTCTAACATTAGTAAGACTGGAAATATAGATGGAAATGTCAATGATTTTATGACACTTATGGACGGACACTTAGATGAAATTGTAGTTCATGATGCAGTGACCGAGTGTCTGGAAATGGCTTGTTCATCCACTGATATAGCTGGATATAACTATATGACAGCCAGATATGAAATAGATGGAGAGAAATATCCAGACAGGGTAATTGTTGGCAGTGAAACGTATCCGCCGCAGATTGCAAGAAACTGGGAACTTGTTAAAAAACTTCCATATGTAATTGGTGATTTCACATGGACTGGATGGGATTATATTGGTGAAGCTGGCGTAGGCATACCTGCTTATAAATGGGGTGAAGGTGGATTTGGTGCCGCTTTCCCTGCACAAATAGCTTATTCTGGTGACATTGATATTACAGGTTTTAGAAGACCTGCATCATATTTTAGACAGATAGTGTTCGGGCTTAGAAAAGACCCTTATATTGCAGTGCAAAATCCTTATAAATATGGACAGAAACTTATTAAGACACCATGGGTTATAAGTGATGCTACATCGAGTTGGACATTTGATAAATGTAAAGGCAAACCAGTGGTTGTAGAAGTATATGCTTCTGGAACGGAAATAGAACTTTTTAAAAATGGTGTTTCTATAGGAAAGAAACCATCTGGAACGAAAGCAGGATTTATAACACTTTTTGAAACTACGTATGAAGAGGGAATACTTACAGCAGTCGTTTATGAAAATGGTACAGAGGTTGGAAGGACAGAGCTTATATCTGCAGGAAGTGAACGAAAACTTGTATTGACTCCTGAGGATATGCCAGAAATAACTGTTGACCAGCAGCTTTATTATGTACAAGTGACTATTTGTGATGAAAATGGCATAGTTGTAACAAACTGTGACCGAAAGATTACTCTCTTTGTAGAAGGTGGTGCGGATGTTATAGGCTTTGGCAGTGGAAATCCTAAACCACTTTATAATTACAATGAAACTACTACGGAAACATTTGGTGGCAGGGCAATGATTATTCTTAAGAAGAACAAAAATGGCTGTAATGTAAGAGTAATAGTAAAAGCTGATAATGGAATGACTGCAGAGGCAGAAATAATTTTATAATATTAGGCAGAAAAGGTAGTGTAGGGTATGGACAAAGAATTATTAAAGATAGAACAGTGGCGTACAGTAGATATACAGATTAGCACAGATAAAGTATACAATTCTCCATTTGAAGATGTAGATGTATTTGGCATATTTAAAGGACCAGCGGGCGAAGAGATTCGCTTGCTGGCATACTGGGATGGGGATGGTATCTGGAAATTGCGTTTCGCACCTATTTCTGTAGGTATATGGACCTATAGCATTGAAAGTACAGATAAAGACAATTCTGATTTTTCAGGAGAAAGCAGCATAGAATGTGTACCATATAAGGGAACACTTGCTATGTATCAGCATGGCTTTTTAAAAGTTTCTAAAGACCATGATTATCTTGAACATACAGATGGAACACCATTTTTCTGGCTAGGTGATACACATTGGACATTTGTAACAGAAGAACGTTTTGACGAATCTAACTGTCCAAAGTATAAAAGTCAGTTTAAGGCATGTGTAGATAAACGTCTTGAGCAGAAGTTTACTGTGTACCAATGTAATTTCCGTGATGGCAAAGTCAACGGTTTTTTTGGAAAAAATATAGACCTTATGCGAGAAACAGAGCATGGATATGTACCAAATGTAAAAGAATTCCAGAACAATGTTGACAAGAAAATGAAGTATCTTGCAGACTGCGGACTGCTTATTGCTGTGGGATATGCATGGGGTTACGACATGGAGCCAAATGGGCTGGAACGCTATAAAAAGTTTGCTAAATATGTAGCATCACGCTATGGTGCTTATCCTGTAGTATGGACATTAGCAGGAGAACTCCCTGGATATATGGGTGACCTTGAAATAAATGTGCGCAAGTGGAATGAAGTTGCTAAAGAAGGAGCGAAATGGAGTGCATACCATAATTTGATGTCTGCACATCTAGCGTGTGACCGTCCATTTCCAAAAATTTATGAAAATGAACCTTGGTTTGACTTTGCAATGAGCCAAGCTGGACATGGTGATTTTGATATGGGCAACAAAACTGTTGTTACAAATATAGAAAAATCTGTATAAATATATACAGAAAATAGATATATTGAACAGAATACCCTCTGTACCGTGTGAACGGTGCAGACCCCACGTTAAATGCTTTTAATCCCTAAAGCTGTACGACCGAAACAGTAATCCGAAAGGATAAGCTGAGTGGTGCGAAAGCGGAAAAAACAGTACAGATAGCATAAGGTGAAACAAAAGCGAATCAGTGACAGTGAAAGGCAAAGCGTGACACACTGGAAACGTTCGTCCTAAGTGCTGTAATAATGGGTGTTTAGCAGGGACAGTCCTAAGTTTATGAAAATAAATATGGAAGACCTCCAACGACTATCTCATGGAGTGAGAGTAAAACCGCAAGCGAATGGCGGAAGAAAAATGTGGCTCTGTATGTGAAATGATACAGATGAAGATATAGTCTACGCTGGCATGAAAGTGTCAGAGGTCTACCGGTAACGGAAAGACTGCATCAGAAGTTGCGTTCTGGTGTGAATGAGATAAATATATATATATTAATCTAATCTTTTCTGATATAATGGTAATATACTAAAATTCGGAAAGGATAACATACTATGGAACTAATAAGCATAGGTAAATTTGCTGAAATGGTAGGTCTTAGCATTGTGACGCCCAGACGAATGCACAAAAGTGGAGAACTTGTACCATGTCATATATCAAAAGGAAGTACAAGGTACTATTCTACTGAGCAATTAAGGGAATCTACACATATCAAAGACACTGACAAACTTGTTATTGGCTATTGCAGAGTAAGCACACCAAGTCAGAAAAATGATTTAGAAAAGCAAGATGAGGTGAAGAAAAATGCTGAAAGCAATTAAAATCCGCTTGTTGCCAACGCCCGAACAGGAAACATTATTTTGGAAAAGTGCAGGAACAGCACGGTGGGCATATAATTACTACATTGCTGAAAAAGAAAAAGTTTATCAGAAATATCTTGCAAACGGAAAAACAGGAATTAAATCAATCAGTGAGGGAGCAGTCAGAAAGTATATCAACAATGTGCTGAAAAAAACTACACATACATGGTTGAAAGAAGTCGGAAGCAATGTCATGAAACAGGCTGTAAAGGACGCTGATAAAGCGTATCAACGCTATTTCAAGGGTATTTCAAACAAGCCTAAATTTAAGTCAAAACACAAATCAAAACCAAGTTTCTATGTAAACTATGAAAGTCTGAAACGAATGCACAACGGATTTTGCGGAGAAAAAATGGGTTTTGTAAAAACAACAAAGCCACTGCCGAAAATCAAGGCAGATAAAAAATACTCCAATCCAAGAATTACACATGATGGTAAATATTGGTATATCTCTATCAGCTATGAAGTGCAGGAACAGACTTGTGAACTGACTGATAGAAGTCTTGGAGTTGATATTGGTTTGAAAGAACTTGCAGTGTGTTCAGACAAAACGTTTTACAAAAATATTAATAAGACAAAAAGAGTAAAACGGCTTGAAAAACGTCTAAAATGTGAACAGAGAAGACTTTCCCGAATGTTTCTGAATAACACGAAGGGCTATAACAAGCAAAAAAAGCCAATCTGGATAAGACCACTGAAAGAATGCAGAAATATTCAGGAACAAAATGCTATTATAAAAAAACTTTATAAAAAGCTAACTGACATCAGAACAAATTATATTCATCAAACAACTTCTAAAATAGTAAAAACCAAACCAGCAAGAATTGTCATGGAAACGCTGAATATCAGTGGAATGATGAAGAACAGGCATTTGTCAAAGGCTTTACAGAAACAAAAACTTCATGAATTTATCAGGCAGATGAAATATAAATCCCAGTTTTATGGTATTCCATTCATTCAAACTGACAGATTTTATCCAAGTTCAAAAACTTGTTCCTGTTGCGGTCATGTGAAATCTGATTTGAAGTTGTCTGACAGAATTTACAGATGTTCAGAATGTGGATTTGTTCTTGACAGAGATTTGAACGCAAGTATTAATTTAGCAAATTATCAATTAGTATAATGTCACCAACAAGACGATACTGATATGTACCTATCGCTACTGGGGAATTTAAGCCTGTGGAGAGTTATATCAAACGTGAGTAGTGCTGGCTTTGGCTAGGTCAAAAACGGACTCATTGAAACAGGAAGTTACTTCGTGAGGAGTAGCAAAGTATAAATAGTTATAGATTATGTCATATTTATATATATTTATCGTAGCGGACAAACTATGTATGCAGAGTTTAAGAAAATGTACAAAGGACATCCAGTGCTTGAAAGTGAAGCCACTTATGAGGGAGCTACTTCTAATGAATATACTTCCCGTGTTATTACAGCGGCAATGATGAGAAGACTTGCATATCTAATTATGCAGAGTGGAGGTTGTGGATATTCATATGGCTGTAATGGTATATGGGAACTTCAATGGGAAGCAGGTGTTGGCGGCATTGGTTGGGGTGATATGGCATGGTGGGATGGTCTTGAACTGCCGGGGGCAGACCAGCTTACAATATTCAAGGATTTTTATGAATCTGTAGACTGGTACAGATTAAAACCTTTGCCAGAAGACATTGCACAAACCAAATCATTTTTTATGGAAGCATCCAATCGTTCTCAGATATTTTTTACAGGCGATGAAAAATTGCATACAATCGTTGGCTATATGTCTGAAACGGCAATGCGTAGTTTTGTAATTAAAGGTGTAACTGCAAAGGCATATAAATGCTGGTTTATGAATCCAGAAAATGGTATAAAAACAGATAAAGATGAACTGCTTTATTCAGAGAATAGGATTATTGAATATGATTCTAATGACCAATTTGCCAACAGACAGGATATGCTGGTTGTACTACAAGCAGTAGAAAGTTAAATGGTACTAAAAAGGAAAGGGAATTAACAGAATATGCAGAAAACATCAACAAAAATATTAAATATATTGTTTCTTAATGTACCAATTACATTAGTGCTTTGTGTTTTTGCACAGATGTTGTCAATCTGGAAGGGACAAGCTGCAAGCTTTAATATGCAAATATTTGGTATTAATTGTGCCATTGCGTATATTTTAGCTACTATTGTAGGATTAGCATTTCCAAGCGTACATTGGGGAATGATATTTGCAAGAAAATGTGGTGCAAAGGATGGCTCGCTTGTATTTGCATTATTAATGAATATTATTGTAAATACTATTTTTACTTTATTTTTAAGCCTTGTGATGACATTTGTAAATGTATATATTGTAGCAGGAGCACCGATTATAGCTGTTTTATTCGGGGTAATTGAAAATTTTATACCAATATGGGCAGTCTGTTATATTGTAAGTTTTATCTGCTCCCCCGTATGCCAAAAACTTGCTATTAGTTTAACAAAATAAAAAGAAATTAACATATATGGACATTGTATTACTTTTATTAAAACAAAACCTTGTTATGGCAGTATATCTCATTATTGGATATTTTTTGTTCAAAAAAAAGCTTGTAGGACGAGAGGGAAGTGCAGATATCGGCAAAATTTTGCTTTATATAGTGATGCCGGTTGCAGTGCTTAAATCTTATATTACAGATTTTTCTATAGAAAAGTTAGAGGGACTAGCTGTTTCATTTGTAATTGCAGCATTGTCCCTGCTGCTTTCAATTATTGTCAGTTGTATTGCGTTCAATAAAGAACAGGGAGTAGAACGGTTTGGGACTGCATTTTCTAACGCAGGATTTATTGGAATACCACTTGTACAGATGACACTTGTTCAGGAAGCTGTATTTTATGTATCTTCATTTGTAGCACTTTTAAATATCTTACAATGGACATATGGGATATTTACAATGGCAGGCGACCGCAGTGCGATAAGCTTTAAAAAAATACGTACAAACCCGATTGTGCTTAGTTTTATTGCAGGGCTTGTGCTGTTTTTTCTGCCAATATCGCTTCCAGAATCTATAAACGGCATTGTAGTAACTATAGCTTCCATGAATGGACCATTAGCAATGATTGTATTGGGTGTATACCTTGCACAGATTTCGTTTAAAAGTATTTTTACGGATAAAATAGCATATAAATGCAGTCTTACACGTCTTTTAATAATTCCGGTACTTACTATTCTTTTAATGATGGTATTTCCAGTAAAATATTTGACAGTAAAACTTACAGTTTTAATTGCTGCTGCCGCTCCAACAGGTTCTAATGTGGCAATTTTTGCCCAGTTGTATGATAAGGATTATACGGCAGCAGTAAAGGAGATATGCCTTAGTACAATTCTATGTATACTGACATTGCCAGTTATTATTGGCATAGCAAACTATATTTTATAAGGGAGTTAAAAGATTATTATGGATAGTTTTGAAGAATTTACAAAAAATGAACAAATGGAGAAAATTAACAGATTTCGCTATCTAAATGAGAGCATAAGGAAAGGGGAAATTCTTTTTACAGGTTCTTCGTTGATGGAGCAATTTCCAATTAACGAACTTTTGATGGACTATGGTATAGATAAGATTATCTATAACCGCGGAGTTGGCGGCTTTAAAACCGATGATATGTTAGAACATATGGAAGAACAGATTTTTGGAACAGAACCGTCTAAAATTTTTATAAATATAGGCACAAATGATATAGGTGCACCAGATTATAAGCTTGAAACACTCATGGAAAAATATGAGAAGATTTTAGTGCAAATAAAAGAGAGACTACCTGAAACAGAGGTGTATGTGATGGCTTATTATCCAGTTAACGAAGTTGAAAAACTTCCAGATGGAGAGTGGGGCAAGATGTTATTTGTCACAAGAACAAATGAAAATATTGCTCTGGCAAACAGGGAAGTTGAAAAACTGGCAAGGAAAATGGGGTATCATTATATTGATGTAAATGACGGCTTAAGAGATGAGAATGGACGGCTAAAAAAAGAATTTACTATTGAAGGAATTCATATGTATGCTAACGGATACAGAATTATTCTCGAAAATATCAAGCCTTATTTATAGAGTTATTCTTGATTTATTGGCTGCGATATTTTTGTGGTGTCATACCATAGTATTTTTTAAAGGCTTGCCTAAAAGTCCCAGAGTCTGTATATCCCGTTTCCTTAGCTATCACAGAAATGGATATATCAGAATTTTTTAAAAGTTTTTTAGCCTTTTTCATTTTAAGACGCAGAATATTTTCGCTAAAGCTTAAATCTGTGCTGGTTTTTATAATTCGTTGTATCTGACGTTCGCTGTAATTAAAAAATTTAGACAGCTCTGCAAGAGAAACAGTATTAAAATGTTCTTGTATGTATTTAAGGATAAAAACCACATCTTCTGATTGAGATGTATTGATAAATTCTGGGACAATTACATTATTTCCGTGATTACGCAATAAAATAATAAAAAAAGCATTTATAATAGAATTCAGCATACGGTTTTTATACTGTCGGTTTCTGCTAAATTCGTGGTAAGCGTAGCCAATATAGTTAAATACTTCGGTATCATACCCTGTTTGAAAGTAAAGATATGGATTGGATGGTGAGTGATAGAGACAGCGTGCAAAAAAGTTTGATAAAATATCATTTTCCTCTAAAGTACCAAAAAAAGCTTTTTCAAATGTGCTGGTACGCAGTAATATATTACAAATAAAACAGTCATCAGAAAAAGCACTTATGGCGTGTGAAATTTCAGGAGCAATAATACATATATCGCCTCTTTTCATGGGCAGTTCTTGATTTTTTATATAATTTGTACAGTTGCCCTTGATAACACAGATAATTTCAAAGAAGTTATGAGAGTGCCACATTGCAGGCAAATAGCGACAATGCTGATATAGTTCAGTATCAGCATTGTTTTTAAAAAATGTATTTTCAATAAGGTGTGCATTAAAAAGCTTTTCTTTAAAATTGTCAGGATTATTTTGATATGCTTCTTCTAGAATATCTCTAACTTCATCTAAATTATGAGGAATGTATAAGGCACGGTCAGGATGTTTATTAAATATTTCTTTAAAAACAATTTCTCTGTCAGTTAGTGAAGTGTTTAATTCTATATAAAAATAATCATTAAAATTCATGAACTTTTTTAGCACTCCTTTATTAGTCAAATTGTGTTATCCAGTGCTTTGCTTTATAAGCGTTAAAACACATTTTTATCTGTTCAGTGGTATTTTTTTCTGTCGCTAATTCTGGTAGTTTATCAATTCCAAAATATTGACTTCCTGTCGTTTCAATGTTCTGTTCAAATTCTCCATCTATTACAGAACACATCACAAATACTTTACATACTTTATATGCATATACAGGCAGATTGTGTTTTTCTCTATCTTGTATGGCGATAACGAAGTCTGTGGATACATTTAAACCAGCTTCTTCTTTAACTTCTTTAATTGTGTTTTCTTTCACAGAAATATCGACATCAACCCATCCACCAGGCAAAGACCAAGTACCATTATTTTCTCTGACTAATAAAATTTTGTTATCTTTAAATATAGCAGCTCTGGTGTCTAACTTAGGTGTTTGATAGCCGATATCTCCACAAAATAAATCTTTTACTTTTTCAAGAGATATATCTGATTTATAACTAAGCATTTCTGCTGATATTTCTCTGATACGTTCATAGCGTTCAAGCTCAAATTTATCTTTGCTATAGAATAATCCTGCTTGTGCAAGGCTTTGTAATTCGACTGCCCATTGCAGCCATTTTTCGTTTTGGTTCATAACTTACCTCATATCTGTGTATTGTTTGTCAGATGTCTTTTTTCATAATATACAATAAACTTTTATTGTGGTCAATAAAAATCTTTAAAACATTTTTAAAACATCATGTCGCTTTTTCTATGTTAATATGTCCGTTTAGCTACTTTTATAAGAAAGATATTTAAGTTATAATTAATAAAATACAAAAGTAAGAGGAGAATTTATATGACCAATTTTAGAAATACAAGAAATCCTGTATTACCGCTTGAGTACCACATTCCAGACAGTGAAGCACATGTGATGCCAGATGGCAAATTGTATATCTATGGAAGTTATGATGACAGAGAAGATGTTTTTTGCAGTGAAAAATATTATGTAGTATCTACAGATGATATGGAAAACTGGACAATACATGATGTGTCGCTGACAGGAGCACAAATTCCATGGTTTAATAACCCTGATGCACCCAAATACCAAGGAATTGACTGGAGTCATCCAACACCGTTTATTATTAAAATGATGGAACGAGATGCTTTGGAAGGTGTCGATATAAAAGAACAGTTTGAAAAAGAAGAAAACCAGAAAAAACCGCCACTTTTATTTGCACCTGACTGCATTGAGAAAGATGGAAAATATTATTTATACTTCTGCATGTCTGATGACAGCGAAGGAGTTGTTGTTTCAGATAAACCAGAAGGACCATTTACCAGTCCTAAGCAGCTTCCATGTGGTGGTATTGACCCTGCAATATTCATTGATATTGATGGACAGGCATATTATTACTGGGGACAATTATTTTCTCATTGTGTTAAATTAAATCCTGATATGGTTTCTTTTGATGAAAATGCTATAGTTGACAACTTGGTAACAGAGGAAGAACATTTCTTTCATGAGGGCTCTTCTATGAGAAAAATTAATGATACATATTATTATGTGTATGCTAATATGGAGAGAGGAAAGCCTACTTCTCTTGGCTATTCTGTTAGTAAAAATCCTATGGGTCCATTTACTTATAAGGGAATTATTATTGACAATGATGAATGTGACCCAGCAAGCTGGAATAATCATGGTTCAATCGAGTGTATAAATGGACAGTGGTATGTGTTTTATCACAGGTGCAGCCGTGGTGTACAACAGCACAGAAGGCTGTGTATTGAGCCAATTACAATTAATTCAGATGGAAGTATTGACGAAGTAAAAATGACATCGCAGGGAATAGGTCTGCCATTTGCACCATGTGAAAAGATTATGGGTTATCAAGCGTGTGGTGTAAAAGGAAGCTGTTATATTGGTATAGATAATACAGATAATGCTTATATAGAAAAGCTTATGAATATTTCTGTAGGTGATAAAGCGATATTTCGCTATATAAAAAGCGAAAAAGATTGGAGTAGTATAAATATCAGTTATGCTGGAAGTGGAAAGATAAAAATATTATTTATAGATTGGCAGAATGCAGGTTGTAATACAGAAGTTGGCACAGTATTTGTGCCAGATGCAGGTACAGGAATAAATACTATCAGCAGTGAAATTTATGCACCAGCAGGAGAGTATGAAATTGTGCTGGTATTTGAGGAGTCTGACGGACTGGAAATTTTTGAGATTTCATTAAAATAAAATAGGAGGCAGAAATATGTTTGATAAGTGGATTACCAATAAGACAGCAGCACCATTTTATGCTAGAAAAAAATTTGCAGTAACGAAAGAAATCAAAAAAGCAGAGGCAAAGGTCTGTGGTTTGGGACAATTTAATTTTTATATAAATGGACAAAAAGTTAGTGAGCATGAGCTTGACCCAGCTTGGACAGACTATAATAAATTAGTACAGTATGTTGTATTTGATGTAACAGATTTAATAACAAGCGGAGAAAATGTTATAGGAGCAGAAGTTGGCAATGGATGGTATATAAAGATGGATGAGCACTATACTTTTACATTTCCACCATTTATGCCTCCAAATCCAAACCCTTATAAACCATTTGGAAAGTACCTTGTTTTAGCTTTAGAGCTTGTGATTATGTATACAGATAACACAGAGGAAGTTTTAATTGCCGATGAAACTTTTAAAGTAAAGGAACATCCAGTGGTTATGACAAATGTCTATGGTTCAGAGACTATAGACGGACGAAAAACACAAAAAGACTGGAGTGTAGTAACATTTAATGATGCAAGCTGGAAGAATGCAAGTCTTGCAATACCAGAAGATATTCCAAAAGGAAAGCTTGAAGTGCAGTTCCAGCCTCCTGTAAAAGTACTTTGTACTTATAATGGAACTTTGCTTGGAAATGTAAATGGAAAAGACATTTATGATTTTGGGCAAAATATGTCTGGTATTTTGGAATTTGAGGCAAAGGGAAAAACGGGAGATGAGATAAGAATTTATCCAGCCGAAAAACTTTCAGAGGATGGAAGTGTTGACCAGATGGCAAAGGGTTGGGTAAATGTGAACTCTTGCATCACTTATATAATCGGGGAAGATGATATCTGGGAAAAGTGTCGTATGACTTTTACATATTTTGCTGGACGATATATAGCTGTAGAGTACATGGAGGGTTCTTTAATAAAAAATATTGTCGCTCACTCTATAAGCAGTGCATATAAAACCGATGGAAGTTTTTGCTGTGATGACAAACGCTATGAAGAAATTTACAGTATGATAGAGAGAACTGTTGAGGCAAATATGTTAGGAGTTCACACTGATTGCCCAACAATTGAACGCTTTGCATGGCAGGAACCAAACCATCTTATGGCGCCATCAATATTTTATATGAAAGATGGAAAGAAACTTTGGGAGAAATTTCTGCTTGACATACGTATGGGGCAACATACAGATGATGACTGGTTTTATAATATGGATGGCGGTAAGGTATATCCAGGTGACGGATTAGTGCCATCACAGTGTCCATGTTATATACCAAATGTACTTCCAGTTCCAAGTCTTGGAGATTTTTATGATATTATTGCGTGGGGAAGTACAAGTATCTTAGGTACATATTGGCACTATATGTTTTATGGTGATGTAAAAATTATTGAAGATAATTATGATATGGGAATACGCTATCTTCAACACCTTAAAACCAGAGTAAATGATAAAGGTTTTATTAACTATGGTCTTGGTGATTGGGGAAATCCTCAAAATCACCTTGCCAGAGAGAATATTGAAACAGCATTTTTATACGCAGATTCAAAAATACTAGCAAAATTTGCGAATATACTTGGAAAGACAGAAGATGAGAAAAGTTTGATGGCATATGCAGAGAAAGTAAAGAACAATTATAATAAACGTCTTTTAATTAAACATCCAGATAAAGGCTTTTGGTGTTATAAGGTATATGACCATCCAGATGAGATTTTTTTAACACAGGCATCACAAGCACTTCCACTGTTCTGGGGAATGGTACCAGAAGATAAAGAGACAGATATTGTTAATGCACTGCGTTTTACACTTGAAAGTGAAGGTGCATTTATCTGTGGCGAAGTGGGGCTGCCTTATGTTATACAAACAGCACGCAAGTATGGCATGAATAAACTAGTAAGCAGTTTTATTTTAAAAGAAGAACATCCAAGTTATTATGCGTTTATACTTGATGGAGAGACGACACTTGGAGAATACTGGGAATCAAATCCTAGAAGTCATTGTCATGATATGATGGGACATATAATTGAGTGGTATTACAATGGAATAGCAGGTATTATTCCAGAAGAACCAGGCTTTAAGAAGATAACAATACGTCCATATCTGCCAGAGACAATACATGAATTTAGTTGTAGTTATGCATCAATATCTGGTGTTATAAAAGTGTATGTTAAAGAAATGGAAGATGGGATTATTCTTAAAACAGAAACTCCTGAAAATGTGAAATGTGAAACAAATATTTCTAATTTGCTTGAGCGTGGAAAAAAAATAAGAATCTTAATATAGTGAGAAATGGTCAGATATGACAAAAGGCATATGTTTTGAAACAAATCATATGCCTTTTATAGATAAAAAATGTCGGCTTTATGAAAAAATATAACATGGTTATTTTAATTTATAAGAAGTAAAATATTATTAGAAAAATTGTGAATTAACAGCAAAGGAGGACGATATGAAACTTTCAGAATTAAAAGTTAATCATGTTACAGCTCCACTAGGATTTAAAATCACTCCGTTAAGTTTTTCATGGAAAGTAAAAGATGCTGGGGAAGCAAAAAGACAGAAGTGGGCAAGGCTTTGTATTTTCTGTGAGGATAATACTGTATTTGACAGTGGGGAAGATACATCTGCTGACAGTCTGGACTATCAAGTGGATATAGGGCTTCTACCAAGAACACGTTATACATTTAGTGTGGAAGTTATGGCGGATAATGGAGAATCTGCAAAAGCCAGCAGCAGTTTTGAAACTGGAAAGATGAATGAAAATTGGACAGCAAAATGGATTACACCAGATATGGATGCAAACACGGCAGCGGTATTAAGAAAGACGTTTACTGTAGACCATACAGATACAGCAAGACTTTATATCTGTGGTCTTGGTGTATATGAAGTGTATATAAATGGACAAAAAGCAGGGAAAGAGTTTCTTGCACCTGGTTATCACTCCTACGACTTTCATCTTCAGACCCAAGTTTATGATGTATCTGAATATATTAAAGATGGAGAGAATACAGTAATGGTCTGGCTGGCTGACGGATGGTTCCGTGGAAGGCTTGGCTTTGATGGAGGTTTTACTAATCTATATGGCGATAAGTGTTACTTGATTGCAGAACTTTATGTAGATAATAAGCTTTTAATACAAACGGACGATAGCTGGAAAAGTAAAGAGTCACCTGTGGTATTTAGCAATATTTATGATGGCGAAATTTACGATGCGAATGTGGAAGACAGACTTAATAGTATAGATGGATGGAGTGGAGTAATTCTTGAAGCACCTGAAAAGTGCGGTGAATTGTCAGACCGCTATAGCTTGCCTATAGTAAAGAAAGAGACATTTAATGTAGTTTCAATGCTTAACACTCCAAAGAATGAAGATGTTCTGGATTTTGGACAAGAAATTACTGGGTGGGTGGAATTTGATTGCGAGCTTCCAAAAGATATACAGATACGGCTCACAGCTTCAGAAATTATGCAGGATAACTGTTTTTATAATGAGAACTACCGAACTGCAAAGTCAGAGTTTATCTACCGTTCAAATGGCAAGAAAGCCCATGTACGTCCCCATTTTACTTTTTATGGTTTTCGCTATATGAAAGTTGAATATCTGGACAGCAAAGGCAGTGTTATAAACCGTTATAAAGAGGCACTCAAAAAAACAGTATTTAAAGCATATCATCTCCGCAGTGATTTTGATGAAATTGGAAGTGTCCAAACAGGCAATAAAAAGGTGAACAAGCTGTTTTTAAATGCACTTTGGAGCCAGAAAGGCAATTTTCTTGATGTGCCTACAGACTGTCCGCAGAGAGATGAACGGCTTGGCTGGACCGGCGACGCACAGGTATTTTCAGAAACAGCTTGTTATAATATGTTTATGCCAGCATTTTATAGAAAGTATCTATGGGATATGCGTGCAGAACAAAGTGTTTTAAAAGGTTCAGTGCCAAATGTCGTTCCACGTCTTAAAGAAGGGATGGTAGCAGAGCATGGCTCATGCCCATGGGCAGATGCTGGTGTTATAATCCCATGGAATGTCTATCTGCACTATGGAAGTAAGACATTGCTTAAAGAGTGTTATCCGGGAATGAAGGCATGGGTAGAGTGCGAGAGAACGAAGGAGGAAAAGATAGAGGGACTACATCTTATAAAAGATGGTTTTCATTTTGCGGACTGGCTGTCGCTTGACAATCCAGAATCAGGACCATTTGGGGCAACAGACCCACTTTATATTGCAAGTGCGTACTATTACAAGTGTGCAAAGAGCGTGTCAAAAGCAGCAGGAATACTTGGGTATGATGAGGATGAAAGGAAATTTAGTAAACTCGCTAGTGATATTAAAGAAGCAGTACAAGATAAATATTTTGATAAAGATGGTTTATGTGTATGCCATACGCAGACAGGAGCTGCTATTGCCATAGAATATGGACTTATTCCAGAACAAGATAAAGATGGTATTGAGGCGGCTGCACTTGCAGAGAGAGTAAAAACGAATAACAACCATCTAAACACAGGATTTGTGGGTACATCACTTCTTTGTCCAGCACTTACTAGAACAGGCAACAATGAAATAGCTGTAACCCTGCTTTTAAATGAAGATTTTCCAAGTTGGCTTTACTGTGTAAACCTTGGTGCAACTACTATTTGGGAAAGATGGAATTCTGTACTTGAAGACGGGCATATTAATCCAGAAGGTATGAATAGTCTTAACCACTACAGCTATGGAAGTATTGTAGCGTGGATGTACAAGGATTTGTGTGGACTGCGTCCTGCGCTGCCGGGATTTAAAAAAGTTGTAATTGAACCTCATGCAGATAAAAGGCTAGGTTATGCAAAATGTGTATTAAATACATCGGCAGGCATCTACAAGAGTGAGTGGAAGTATAATGAGGATGGAAGTGTGGTTTACCATATTGAAGTTCCATTTAATGCAGAAGCTGAATTTATCTTAGATGGAAAAAGTCAGGTATTACTTACTGGAACTTATGATTTTTCAAGTGCCACATTTTAAAATATAAGTGGAGGAAATTACAATGAGTAAATATGAAGATAAAATTAAAAAACTGTTGGCAAAGATGACAGTTGAAGAAAAAGTTGGTCAGCTCCAACAGTGTGGTCCATCACTTGTAGGTGCATTTGAAGTAAGCTTTGAAGAACTTCTTGATATGATGTTTGACGGACGCATAAGCAAAGAAGAATTTGACAGGCTTATGGGAACTGCAAAGCAGGATTTTCATGAAGATGATTTAAGGGCAGGAAGAGTTGGTTCTTACAATGGAATTGGAAGTGCTGCACAAGTTAATAAATTGCAAAAAATTGCAGTAGAAGAGACACGTCTAGGAATTCCGTTGATTTTTGGATATGATGTAATACATGGATTTAAGACAATTACTCCAATACCACTCGCAGAAAGCTGTGCATGGGAGCCATCTTTATGGGAAAGGACAGGACGCATAGCAGCTAAAGAGGCATCTGCTGCTGGAATACATATGACATTTGCACCAATGGTAGATGTATCAAAAGATGCTCGCTGGGGCAGAGTAAGTGAAGGTGCAGGCGAAGACGTGCTTTTAAATGGGCTTTATGGAGCTGCAAAGGTACGTGGTTTCCAAGGAGATAACCTTTCAAAAGAAGATTCTATAGTGGCTTGTATTAAACACTTTGCGGCATATGGTGCAGTAGAAGCTGGCAGAGATTATAACTGTGTAGATATGTCAATGCAAAGGCTTTACGAGGAATATCTGCCATCATATAAAATGTGCATTGATGCAGGTGCAAGAGCCGTTATGCCAGCATTTAATGATATTAATGGAATTCCATGTAGTGTGAACAAATGGTTACTTATGGATTTACTTAGGAAACAGTGGGGCTTTAATGGCATGACTGTAAGTGACGCGAATGCTATTGCAGAGTGTGTAAATCATGGAATAGCATTAGATGGACGTGAAGCTGCAAAAAAGGCATTAGAGGCAGGGCTTGATATAGATATGACTTCCAATACATATATTAAGTATGTAGAAGAATTGGTAAAAAATGAGGAGATAGATGAAGAAATACTTGACAGAGCGGTTGCGGATGTACTTCGTATAAAATTTGAACTTGGGTTATTTGACAATCCTTACCAAACGAATGAAGCACATGAAAGCACAGCGATGTTAAAACCAGAATATCGTGCACTTGCAAGAGAAGCTGCCGTTAAATCTATGGTGTTATTGAAAAATGAAAAAGATAGTAATGGAAAGAAAATTCTGCCATTAGAAAAGGGAGTAAACCTTGGTATTTTTGGTGAAGTAGCAGGCAATGGTGATGAGATGACTGGGGCATGGGCAATTGGTGCAGACTCTGGTTCATGTGTAAGCATACTTGATGCGTGTAAAGAAAGAGATATTTTTTATCAGACAGGAACTAAAGACAATGTAGATGAAATTGTAAAAAGTTCTGATGTACTACTTGCAGTTATTGGAGAAAAGAAAGACGAAAGTGGTGAAGCTTCAAGCCGTGCTAAAATAACTATTTCTCATGAGCAGATTTCACTTCTTAAGAAGCTTTTAAAAACTGGAAAACCAGTTGTTGCTATACTGTTTAATGGAAGACCGCTTGCAATACCATTTGTGGCAGAGAATGTGCCAGCTATTCTTGAAGCGTGGCATTTAGGAGTAGAAGCTGGTAATGCGATACTTGACATACTTTTCGGAGACGAAATTCCTACAGGAAAGCTTACTATGACTTTCCCAAATGCAACAGGACAGTGTCCTATGTACTATGCACATATAAATACAGGTCGTCCAGGTGGTAAGTCAAAATTCACTTCAAAATATATTGATGCTCCAGTTGAGCCGCTTTATCCATTTGGCTATGGCTTAAGTTATACAGAATATGAATATTCTGATATAGCTGTTAAAAAAAATGGAGACTTATACGAAGCCAGCATAAATGTTAAAAATATTGGTGAACGTGACGGGGAAGAAATTGTACAGTGCTATGTACGTAATATGGCAGCAGGACGTGTGCGTCCAGTAAAAGAACTGAAAGCGTTTGAAAAGGTAGCTTTACAAGCTGGCGAAAAAAAAGAAGTAACGTTTAATATTAAGGCAGAAGACCTTGGATATTATAACTGGAATATGGAATATGTAAAAGAAGCTAAAGAATATGTATTCTATATAGGGGGAAATTCAAAAGACTGTTTGGAAGTTAGTATAAAGGATTAAAGATTAAGGAGGAGTAGGTTATGTTAATAGAAAAAATATACTTGTATGAAGGCAGGGAAGATATAACACTGACTACTTATATAGTGGCTGAACAGGGGGAACTTGCAGAAGTAAAACCAAGACCAGCGGTTTTAATCTGTCCAGGTGGTGGTTATTTTAATTGTTCTGACAGAGAGGCAGAGCCAGTTGCACTACAGTTTGCTGCACTTGGGTATCATGCATTCGTGCTGCGTTACTCTACTTATACAGAGGGAAATCCCAAGCTCCCAGAATTTCCAATTAAAATTAAAGAGAATTTAGTTCATCCAGCACCGGTTCGCGATATAGGAAAGGCAATGCTCTATATCCATGAAAATGCTAAAAACTGGAATGTAGATACAGAACGTATCGCCGTATGTGGCTTTTCTGCAGGCGGACATAACAGTGCCATGTATGGTGTGTACTGGGACAAACCACTTCTTACAGATTATTTTAAAGTTGACAAAGAAATGCTAAAGCCTGCAGCTATGATTCTTGGCTATCCTCTTACAGATTATGTATTTATGAAATCTGTAAGAGATACAACAATGGATGCTATGAACAGAGAGTTCTTTGACCAGTCCAATCGTGCTTTTATTGGAGAAAATAACAGTTCCAATGAAATTTTAGAAAAAGTAAGTCCTGCAAGACTTGTGTCAGAAAGTACACCACCTGCATTTATCTGGGCAACAGCAGGAGATACTCTTGTACCAGTACAACATTCGCTTCGCATGGCACATGCACTTGCAGATAAGAACATTCCTTTTGAGCTTCATATATTTGAGGAAGGAGACCATGGATTAAGTGTAGCCACACAGGCTGCTGCTATAGCAAAGTCACAGATTAATATAGATGCGGCACAGTGGACAGCACTTGCTGGCAAGTGGCTTGATAAAAGGTTTACATTAGAGCTTCCAGATATGACACCATTTGAGGCAATGATGGCAAGTCAAAAGAAATAAAATCGTAAAAAGTTCACAACTATAAAAATGGCATCATGTGTTATATGATGCCATTTTTAAGTTATTTGTCCAGCGTTTGTTTAAAATGCCAGATGTTAC
>CANOID010000030.1 GCA_947565985.1 uncultured Lachnoclostridium sp. | reverse complement strand
TTGCGAGGTCGGTGAAGCAGGAAGCCCATTGGCTTTAGACAATGGGTAGTTCACAGATTGTTAACCATATGATAAAGTTAAGTCATAATTACAGGCAGTAATATGTGCAGAGAGGAGATTTTTTAATGAAAGAGATTCAATTAAAGTATGGATGCAACCCGAACCAGAAGCCTTCGAGAGTATTTATGAAAGATGGAGGAGAGCTTCCGTTTGAAGTATTGAACGGAAATCCTGGTTATATCAATCTTTTGGATGCTTTTAATAGCTGGCAACTTGTTAAGGAAGTTAAGGAAGCAACAGGTCATGTTGCAGCCGCATCGTTTAAGCATGTAAGTCCAGCAGGTGCTGCTATTGATACTCCACTAGACGACACAATGAAGCAGGTGTATTTTGTAGATGATGATATAGAACTTACGCCTATGGCGACTGCCTATATTCGTGCAAGGGGTGCAGACAGAATGTCTTCGTTTGGAGATTTTGTGGCACTTTCCAATGAATGTGATGTTGCTACAGCAAAATATCTTAAAAATCTTGTTTCTGATGGTATTATTGCACCTTCATATTCTGACGAAGCTCTTGAAATATTAAGGCAGAAGAAAAGAGGTTCATATTGTGTTATTAAAATTGACCCAGACTATGAAGCTGCTTTGCTTGAGACTAAAGATGTATTTGGAATAACCTTCGAGCAGGGACACAATAATGTAAAGACTACAAAAGAACTTTTCTCTAATATTGTTACAGAGAAAAAAGAGCTGTCCGAAGCAGCGTTAAATGATATGATACTTGCAAATATTATTTTAAAATATACACAGTCAAATTCAGTTTGCTATGTAAAGGATGGACAGGCAATAGGTATAGGTGCAGGGCAGCAGTCACGCATCCACTGCACACGTCTTGCTGGTGATAAGGCAGATAAATGGTTTTTACGCCAGTCTCCAAAGGCACTGTCTCTGCCATTTAGAGATGATGTACGCCGTCCGGATAGAGATAATACTATTGATGTATATCTTTCGGATGATTATATGGATGTGCTTGCAGATGGAAAGTGGGAAAATTTCTTTACAAAGAAACCAGAACCTATGTTAAGAGAAGAACGTGCAGAATGGATTAAAAATCTTGATAATGTTACGCTTGGTTCTGATGCGTTTATACCTTTTAGTGATAATATTGAAAGGGCATATAGAAGTGGAGTTAAATATGTAGCAGAAGCAGGCGGTTCAAAAAATGACCAGAATGTTATTGATGCATGTAATGACTTTGGAATGGTGATGGCATTTACGGGATTAAGGCTATTTCATCATTAAAATAAATAACGGAGGATAAAAATAATAATGGAAAAATTATCTTTAGAAAATGAGCTGTCATCAAATGAATATCCAGGACGTGGTATTGTTATCGGCAAAACACCAGATGGCATACATGCTGTGATTGCATATTTTATAATGGGACGCAGTGAGAATAGCAGAAACAGAGTCTTTATAGAAGATGGCAGTGGTATACGCACACAGGCGTATGACCCTTCAAAGTTAAGTGACCCAAGTCTTATAATTTATGCACCTGTACGTGTGCTTGGCAGTAATACAATCGTAACTAATGGTGACCAAACAGACACTATTTATGATTTGATGGGCAGTGGTTCTACATTTGAACAGTCACTTCTTACTAGGGAATTTGAACCAGATGCACCAAATTATACGCCGCGAATTTCGGCAGTTCTCAGTGTTGATAATGGTGCTTTTAGATATTCTATGTCTATTTTAAAGAGTAATAATGGTAATCCAGATGCTTGTAACAGGTACATATTTGATTATGAAAATCCTGTAAACGGAGATGGACATTTTATTCATACGTATATGCAGGATGGAGACCCACTTCCAAGCTTTGAAGGCGAGCCAAAACTTGTTGAGGTAAAAGATGATATGGATGAATTTGGAAACATGGTCTGGAATAGTTTAAATCCTGACAATAAAGTTTCACTTTTTATACGCTATATTAATATATCAGATGGCACTTATAAGAGTAAAATTTATAATAAGAATTAGAAAAAATTAGATTTTTTAAGCCAGCAGTTAAATACTGCTGGCTATTTTATCACAACTTTTTTTACGTTGCTATATGTGCTGTAATATTTTATGCCATTAATATTATTATAGCATCTTGCTCTAATATAATACGTTTTTCCAGATTTAAGTTTTAAAGATTTAATACTAGTTTTATTTTTTGAGATATCTGCAAGTGATTTAAATTTTCCATTTTTAGATGTAGAAAATCTTATTTCGTAACCAGACTTTTTTGTAGTACATGAAAGCTCTACTGTTATTTTGTTCTTAGATGTACTTTTTGTATATATTACAACAGGAGTATCAGGAGCGTGCTTTTTATTAAGTGCTTCAACAATAGCTGTCGCAATTTCTCTGTGTCCTTCTTTAGATGGATGAGGGTCTAAATTTGCATTTGATAAATTTGATATATCAAATTGCACATTAGTAAAATTTTTATTTTTAAATAGTGTGTAAACATCTATTAACGTATAACTATCTGAATCTGTACGAAATGTTTCATTTATTTCTTTTATATAAGTATCAGCAGTTTCCCCTAAAATCATAACATTATTGTATGGATTATAAATATTTGTTACATATAGTTCTGCCTGTGGAGCTTTTTCTTTTAAAAGCTTTATTATTTCATTAAATTTCTCAGAAAATGCCTGTGCTTTTTCATGTAGAACTTCATTGTCTCTAAGCTTAACCATAAGGTTATTTATAGTTGTTTCTTTTACTATTTCAATAAAAGGTTTTAACAAATCATTAGAACCAATTGAGATTGTTATAATATCTGCTTCAGCAAGTGTATCATCTGCTATTTCTGATTTAAGTATATTTATACAATCTATACTGTCATCACCAGACACAGCATAATTAAATGGTTTAGTCTTTAAAAATTGGGCAACTATTGCCTGATAACTGTCAGATGGTGGCACTTCTTTTTCAGGCGAATAGTCAGCCAGTCCATAACCAGCAGCAATACTGTCCCCTAATGCAACATAAGTTGTCTTATTGCTTTTAGCATTTATAAATATTGTATATGCTATTGTTGTGGACATAATAATACATAAAATAAAAAATGTTAATTTAATTCTTTTTTTCATGCGACCCCCCATTTCTATTAAAATAATTGCTTTTTTATTTTATCATATTTTCTATAAATCTTCAATTATCATCTATAAATCTATAAAGATATTATGCCAAAGATATTATACTATCACTATAATGTCTAACAACTGCTTTAATAGTTTATTGCTTGAATCAGAAGATAATTCATGGTACTATTTATCTAACAAGAAGAATTCATGTCAGTGGCCAGATGGTACAGAAATTAATTTGACAAGATATATTATAAAAATGGTATTAAAAATGATGTGGCACTGCTTAATATAAGCAGTGCTTTTTTTTACTTTCTTACAATAACAAATAGGAATTATAGTTCTTAATATTGGTTGCTATTGCACATTTTGGATTGTAATTTTAAATGATATAATCGTTCTATAAGGGAGATGGGCTTTTGATGAAAAATGCACAGGAAAGAAAAGCTGGTAAGAGAATTATGCAGCTTAGAATGGAAAAAAGATATACCAGAGAGCAATTTGCAGATATAGTAGATATTTCAGCAAAGTTTTTATATGAAATTGAGAATGGCAAGAAAGGTTTTTCTGCAACAACACTGTTGAAATTATCTAAAGCTTTAAATGTTAGTATGGAATATATAATGACAGGTGAAGATTATAAAAGACCTGAAAGTGAAATTGCAACTTCGTTAGAACTTTCTAAACCAAATACTTTAGAAAATGTAGAGCGTTTATTAAAAGTAGCATATGAAATTGTAAAGGATAAACAAGAATTTTAAATAATATTAATAACAAGATGTTATGTATCTAAAAATACATAGCGTCTTTTTTTATTTTATATCTTATATCTTATATATTCAAATTTAACATTGATAAGAATTGGCATATATGGTATTTTATCTATAAAAACTAAAAGAAAAGGGATGCTTAAAGCGTTACAGGTAATGATTATGGGATATTTATATTTTACAAGACATGGTGAGACTGTGGGCAATGTAGAGAACAAAGTTTGTGGTGCAACAGATACAGAGCTTACAGAACTTGGAAAAACACAGGCGAAACAACTTGGTATAAGTATAAAGCAGAATAAAAATATTGTTATAGATGAAATAATTGCTTCGCCACTTAAAAGAGCAAGGGAAACAGCTGGTTTTATTTCAGAAGTTATAGATGTTCCTATGCATATTGATGAACGTATAATAGAGCAGAATTTTGGAAAGTATGAGGGTACAGACAGACTCTCAGATGAATTTCAAGAGGCAAAACGTCATTTTGTTGACAATTATGCAGATGGCGAGTCAATGCTTAGAGTGGCACAGAGAGTTTATACTTTTCTTGATGAAATTAAACAAGATAAAGATAAAACGTATCTTGTAGTTGCACACAATGGTATAGCACGGATTCTTCACTCATACTTTGTTGATGAAAGCAATGAGGAATTTGCTAATTATTCTATAAAAAATTGTCAACTAATGTGTTACAAATGGCAGTAACAAAAAGCTAGATAGAAATGAGGTAAAATATGTACTATATAGGAAATCATGTATCTTCTTCATATGGATATGCAGCAATGGGTAATACAGCATTAAAACTTGGTGGTAATACATTTGCATTTTTTACAAGAAATCCAAGAGGGGGAAAAGCTAAAGAAATTGATGAGAAAGATATGCAGGAATTTCTTAAAATAGCTAAGAGCAACAATTTTGGAAAACTTGTTGCTCATGCTCCATATACAATGAATTTGTGTTCTTCAAAAGAAGATGTCAGACAATTTTCTAAAAATGTCATCACAGATGATATAAAGCGAATGGAATATATGCCAGACAATTATTATAATTTTCATCCAGGTTCACATCTTGGACAGGGCACAGAACGAGGTATTGAAATTATTGCTGATGTGCTTAATGATGTATTGTCACCAAACCAATCTACCATTGTCCTGCTTGAGACTATGGCAGGAAAGGGAAACGAAGTTGGAGGAAAGTTTGAGGAATTAAAGGAGATTATCGACAGGGTTTTGCTTAAAGATAAGATTGGCGTATGTCTTGATACCTGCCATATATGGGATGGCGGATATAATATTGTTAATAACTTAGATGGAGTTATTGATGAATTTGATAAAATTATAGGTCTTAAAAAGTTGTATGCAGTTCATTTTAATGATAGTAAAAATGAATGTGGTTCACACAAAGACAGACATGAAAGGATTGGTTATGGCAAAATTGGGTTTGAAGCTATGAAACGCTTTGCACTTCACCCTGCTTTTGCTGGTAAGCCTTTTATACTGGAAACACCTAATGATGATAAGGGATATACAAGGGAAATTGCAATATTTAAAGAGTGGATGGAAGAAAGGGGCAGATTATGAGAATACCAAAATTTTTAAAAGATGGAGGCACTATAGGTTTCGTAGCACCATCTTTTGGATGCAATATAGAGCCATATAAGAGTGGGTTTATAAATGCACAAAAAAAGTTTATATCAATGGGATATAGTTTAGAAATTGGTGAAAACTGTTATGAAGGCTGTGGAATTGGAATAAGCAATACACCTGAAAAATGTGGTGATGAACTTAACAGCTTTATAACAGGAAAAAGGGCTGATGTAATTATTTCCTGTGGCGGTGGTGAGCTGATGTGCGAAATTTTAGATTATGTTGATTTTAAAAGTATAGCCAATGCAGAGCCAATATGGTATATGGGATTTTCTGATAATACTAATATGACATTTCTTCTGCCTACACTTTGTGATACAGCTGCAATATATGGACCATGTGCACCAGCTTTTGGAATGAAGATATGGCATAAATCTATACAAGATGCATTTGATATAATTACAAACAGAATTTCTGAAGTACGCAGTTATGATTTGTGGGAAAGAGAATCACTTAAAACAGAAGAAAAACCACTTGAACCATATAATGTTACGGAAAAAATGGAAATTAAATATTATAATTGTGATGACAATGGCATTAATGATTTAAAGAATGGCATTACTGGAAGACTTATAGGTGGCTGTCTTGATTGTCTTGATACTCTTGTTGGTACAAAGTATGACAAAGTACAAGAATTTAACGAAAAATATAAAGAAGATGGTATAATATGGTTTATGGAAGCGTGTGATTTAAATGTTATGGGAATAAGAAGGGCGTTGTGGCAGCTTAAACATTCAGGATGGTTTAAATATGTAAAGTGTTTTCTTATAGGAAGACCCCTGTGCTTTGGGGAGGAGCTTTTTGGTCTTAACCAGTATGATGCTTTTATGGCTGCTTTAGGAGAGTACAATGTACCTGTTATAATGGACCTTGATATAGGACATTTACCTCCTATGATGCCGTTAATTTCAGGCGCAAAGGTGTGTTTTAGGGCAAATGGCAATAAAGCTAATATAAAATATTTAATATGAATTTTAGACATAAATTATATACTTTTTATTATAAATAATAGTATATAAATTGACAATTAGAAGCTTTAAGTGTAATTTATGGATGTGACAAAATTAAGACAGTCAAGAAAATTTGTGTACGTAAAAAGTACGCTAGAATGGAGAGGCTATGCCAAAATTTAGTGTAAAAAAGCCATTTGTAGTACTTGTAGCAGTTATTATGGTACTTGTGCTAGGAATAGTCAGCTTTACAAGGATGTCTACAGACTTCCTGCCTCATATGAATCTGCCGTATATGATGATTATAACTACATATCCGGGAGCATCTCCTGAAAAGGTGCAAAAGGATGTTACAGAGGCTGTGGAGAGTGGGACAGGTACAGTTAATGGTGTGAAAAATGTAACTAGTCAGTCAATGGAAAATGCTAGTTTGGTCACGTTGGAGTTTGAAGATGATACAGATATGGATGCCGCAATGGTTAAAGTTTCATCTGCTGTAAACCAGCTTGACTTGCCTGACAGTGCTGGTAATCCCATGATTATGGAAATATCGGCAGACATGATGTCTACGATGATTACAAGCGTTGATTACAAAGGAAAAGACAGAATTGAACTTTCTAAATTTGTAGATGATGTGGTAATTCCAGAGATTCAAAGACAAGATGGTGTTGCAAATGTAACAGAGTCAGGAAGTGTTGTAAAGTCTATAGAAGTTGTTCTCAATCAGGATAAAATTGATGACATTAATGAGGAAATACTTGCTAAGACAGATAAGACACTTGCTAAGGCAAAAAAAGAAATTAACGATGCTAAGAAAAAGCTTGAGGAAGGTAAAAAAGAGCTTGAAGAGCAAAAAAATGCACTTCAACAGCAGCAGGAACAGCAGTCAGCGGAACTTGCCAAGTACAGTAAGATGATGAATGAAGCAATTTCTACAAAGACTGCATACACTTCTCAGCTTACAAGCCTTCAAGCAAGCCAGACCGCACTGAAAACAGAGAAAAAGGCGTATAAGGATAATGGTGTGGTAAGCTCATATAACCAGATGAACGATGCCATAAAGGCTTTACAGGATGTTTTTTCAAAGGATGGGGCTGGTTATAAGGCAATATATGATGCCGCATATAAACAGATTCTTGTTGCTATGGCACAAGGTTTAGCCCAGTCTGCTGGTTTGGATATAGAGATAACAGAAGATAATGTTGAACAGTATTTAGAGCAATATATGAACCTGCTTGGACCTGCTGCTGATGAATACATAAAGCAGGCAGAGGAGCAAGCTAAACAGATAGCTGACACACAGGCGGCAGTACAGCTTTCATCACTTCCTCTTGATGTTAAAGATGCTATAGACAACCCAGAGAAATTAAAGGCTTTAAAGACTGTAATGGAATCACAGGGTCAGGAGGAAGCTGCGAAGAATCTTACTAAGAAAAACCTTTCGGCATTGTATAATATTGTTGAAGTAAGAATACCGCAGATTGATGTTGCACTTGGCAATTTAAAGACTGAAATTGCGGCTGCAAAAGCTATAGTAAGTCAAGTGACAGAGTCTATTGCAGAAGCTGAAGAAAGATATGAACAGGTTGAGTCTGGAAAAATTACGGCGGCAGCGGCGTTTGGCTCTGCAAATGCACAGATTTCCAATGCAGAAGCAACACTTAAAAACAGTGAGAATGAATTAAAAAGTGCACAAAAATCATTTAAGGAATCAAAGAAACAGGCTCTTGAGAGTGCAAATCTTGATGCACTGCTCACTATGGAGCAGCTTTCAAATATACTTACTGCGGAAAACTTTTCAATGCCAGCTGGATATATAAGTGAAGATGAAACACAATATCTTATAAAAGTTGGTGATGAGTACAACAGTATTAATGAGATGAAAAATGCTGTTTTATGCAATATTGATGATATTGGAGATGTAAAGCTCTTAGATGTTGCAGATATTAATATTGTGGATAATTCAGCTGATTCATATGGAAAAGTTAATGGCAATGATGCTATTCTATTAAGTATTTCAAAGTCAAGTACAGCGGGAACATCTGATGTGTCTGATAACTGTAATGATACATTTAAAAAACTTGAAGAGGAAAATGATGGTTTAAGGTTTACTAATCTTATGGACCAAGGAGATTATATAAGGCTTATTGTAGATTCTGTACTGTCAAACCTTTTATGGGGTGCATTGCTTGCTATAATTGTGTTATTAATTTTCCTTAAAGATATTAAGCCTACAATAGTAGTTGCATTTAGTATACCTCTCAGTGTATTATTTACAGTTGTACTTATGTATTTTACTAATATTACACTTAATATTATTTCACTGTCAGGACTGGCACTTGGCGTTGGTATGCTTGTAGATAATTCAATCGTAGTTGTTGAAAATATTTACAGACTTAGAAGTAAAGGTGTGTCAGCAGCACGTGCTGCTGTAATGGGAGCAAATCAGGTGGCAGGAGCTATTTTTTCATCAACACTTACTACTATTTGTGTATTTCTTCCAATAGTATTTACAGATGGAATTACAAGGCAGATAATGCAGGATATGTGCCTTACTATAGCATACAGTTTATCGGCGAGCCTTGTAGTAGCACTGACAGTTGTACCATCTATGGGTTCTACGCTTCTTAACAAGGCAAGTGAGAAGAAACACCATCTATTTGATGCAATTATAAATGTATATGAAAAGGTGGCACGTTTTTGTCTGAGATTTAAAATAGTACCACTCGTTATTGCGGTAGGGCTTTTAGTATTCTCAATGAATAAGGTAATAAAGATGGGAATAGTATTTGTTCCTGAAATGGGAAGTGAACAGATGTCTGTTTCGTTTACTGCACCTGACGATACCTCTAAAGAAGAAGATTACAAGCTTGCAGATGATATAGCTTCTGCAATAAGTAAAATAGAAGGTGTAAATACTATTGGCACAATGCTTAGCAGTGCAACATCAGTTATGGGCTCTGTAAGTTCAGATACAAAAGCGTACTCTGCAATGATACTTCTAGATGAAGAATATGCTAATAAAAACAAAGAGATTGCAGCAGAAATTCAAAAAATACTTGAAGATAAAAATTTAGAAGACTATTCTGTATCAGAATCAAATATGGATATGTCAAGCATGATGGGAAGTGGGCTTGAAATTAATATATATGGCAAAGACACAGATAAACTTCTTGAAATTAGCGAAGATGTAAAAAAGATGGTTGAAAGTGTTGACGGCTTTGAAGAAATTACAAATGGACAGGAAAAGGCGGACAAAGAACTTGTTGTACAAGTCAATAAGAAAAAGGCAATGAGGCTTGGTCTAACTGTTGCACAGGTGTATGCTGAACTTGCTGCAAGGCTGTCAACTGATAAAGATTCTACAACGATTACAGTTGATGAAGAGGAATACGATGTAAAAATAGTTGATGAAAGAGAAGAACTTAATACCCAAAATATAATGGATTATAAGTTTGAAGTGACAAAAACTAATGATAAGGGTGAAACAAAGAAGAAAAAACATAAACTTAAAGAATTTGCTGAATTAAAAGAGGGTACATCTATTGCAGCAGTTAAAAGAGAAAATCTGGCAAATTATATATCGGTGACTGCAGTAACAAAAGATGGCTATAATACAACTCTTTTAAGTAGGGAAATAGAAGAACTTGTTGACGAATATAAGATACAGGATGGATATGAGATAAGGATTGCTGGCGAAAGTGAAACTAACAATGAAATGGTAAAAAGTATGCTTACTATGATAGGTCTCGCTGTTATATTTATCTATCTTGTAATGGTAGCACAGTTTGCTAGTCTTTTATCTCCATTTATAATATTGCTTACAATTCCTCTTGCATTTACTGGAGGACTTATAGCACTTATTATTACAGGTGAAGAAATTTCGGTAATGGCACTTATGGGCTTTCTTGTACTTTCAGGTGTAGTAGTAAATAATGGTATTGTATTTGTAGACTATACTAATAAATTACGTCTGGATGGCATGGAAAAAAGAGAGGCACTTATAGAAACAGGAAAGACACGTATGCGTCCTATTATGATGACTGCTCTTACAACAATACTTGCAATGTCAGTAATGGCGGTAAGTCAAGACACCACTGCTGCTATGAGCAAAGGTATGGCAATTGTAATAATCGGTGGACTTGTATATGCGACATTTATGACATTGTTTATAGTACCTGCATTGTATGATATATTCTATAGAAAGAAACTAAAGAAAATAGACCTTGGCGATGAAGATACATTAAATGAAGTAGACGATATTATATAATTTAAGAGTTTAAGAGGCTGTATACATTTTTTATTAGTGTATACAGCTTTGTTTGCTATAAGAATATTATCACTAAAAATCGGAAAACTAAGTATAAGCTAGAATGTGAAAGTGAGGGAAATTATGGCAGAGAATAAACAATTAGGCAAACAAAGTGTAAAATTTGCTCATCCGCCTTTTATACGCGGAGCTGCATCGGTTGTAGGTACTAAAGAAGCAGAAGGACCTTATGGTCAATATTTTGATGAGGTAGAACAAGACCCGATGGCAGGTGGGGATAGCTGGGAAGAAGCAGAAGGGAAGTTTCAAGAAAGGGCAGCAGAGCTTGCCATTAAAAAAGCTGGATGTAAAACTGAGGATATGAGATATATTGTAGCAGGCGATTTGCTTGGACAACTTATGGCTTCTTCCTTTGGTCTTATTAAATTAGAAAGACCCCTATTTGGAGTATATGGTGCGTGTTCAACAATGGGTGAATCTCTTGCTATCGCGTCTATAATAACAGAAGGAGGTTTTGCGGACAATGTACTTGCTCTTACTTCCAGCCATTTTGCGAGTGCTGAAAAGCAGTTTAGATTTCCACTTGGGTATGCAAATCAGCGTAATAAATCAGCAACATGGACTGTTACAGGAAGTGGTGCTGTCGTTGTTTCAGCAGAGAGTGAAGAAAAAAATAAGGTTCACATTGTTGGAATTACAACTGGAAAAATTATTGATTATGGAATAAAAGATAATATGAATATGGGTGCTTGTATGGCACCTGCGGCAGCAGATGCCATAATACAACATTTTATTGATTTTGGTTACAGTTCCGGTCAGTACGATAAAATTATTACAGGAGATTTAGGTCTTGTTGGAAAAGACATACTGATTGATATTATAAGGGCAAGAGGATATGATATATCAGAAAATTATATGGACTGTGGAATTGAAATATATGGCAAAGAGCAGAATGTTCAGTCCGGAGGAAGTGGTTGTGGCTGTAGTGCAGTTATGCTTACAGGATATATTTTAAAGATGCTTGAAAGCATGAAATGGAAAAGGGTGTTGTTTGTTCCAACAGGTGCTCTTTTATCACAGGTAAGTTTTAATGAAGGAAATAGTGTTCCGGGTATTGCACATGCAATATTGCTTGAGAGAAGATAAAATATATTAAAAAAAAGGAGGAATTAATAATGAATTATTTATTATCTTTTATTGTGGGTGGTGCTATTTGCGTTATTGTACAAATACTTATGGATAATACAAAACTACTACCCGGAAGAATAATGGTAATCTTAGTTTGTACAGGAGCTTTGCTTGGTGCTCTCGGGATTTATGAACCGTTTGAAAAGTGGGCAGCAAGTGGAGCCACCGTACCTTTGCTTGGATTTGGAAATACTCTTTTTAAAGGTGTAAAAGATGCAATTGATAGCGAAGGTTTTATTGGTCTTTATAAAGGAGGTTTTACAGCAAGTGCCGTAGGAATTTCTACAGCTCTTTTATGGGGATATATTGCATCTTTAATATTTAAACCAAAGATGAAGAGTTAATAGTTTGAATTTAAAAAAAAATTAAAATAAATACAAAGAAAATTGCAAAAATTACTTGAAACTTTTGCAAAAAAGTTATAGACTTTTCTTGTATATCATAAATTAGGCTATTAGATAAAATTAGCTAGTGCCTTCAGTTAAAAACAAGAAAGGAATGACAAGAAAGATGGCTAACAGTGGTAGAAAAAAAACTGCAAAAGCAGATACCAAAAAAACTGTAAAAGATTCAGTAACAGTTGAGGAAGTTGATGTAAAAGAAGAGGAAGTTGTAAATGCTAAAGAAGATGCAGCTAAGGAAGAAACAAATGAAGAAAGTACATCTGTAGAAAATAAAAATGATGATGTGAAAACTTCAGAAGAAATTGTTCCAGAAGCAGCACAGGCTGAGAGCGAAGATACAGCAGAAGCACCACGTGCAAAGAGAAAATATACTAAAAGAAATTCTTCAAAAACATCTGATGGCAAAACGGCTGAAAAAACTTCTTCAAAAAAGGTTAAAAAAGATGCTAAACAGGTTGAGAAAAAGCAAGAAGTGTATATTGAATTCAACAATGATAAGATACTTTCAGAAGAGGTTATTGACAGAATTCAGGAGGCATATAAAAACGAGGGACATAGGATTTCTTCTATCAAGAATCTTCAGGTATATATGAACATTGAAGAGAGAAAAGCTTATTACGTAATAAACGATAAACCTGAAGGCAAATATGTTGATTTTTAAATTTTATCTAAGAGCAACTTTTACTGGAGGCTGTATTTGCCTCCAGTTTTTTAACTTGTAATAATTTTATGAAATATTGAACGAAATGGATGTTCTATTATTCTTCTTAAATCTTTAATTTCTTCGTCACGTTGTTCTATCATGCGCATAGTGTAAAGTGTTGACATACAGGAAAAGCGTATTATATCATCAATCATATGTATATTGTTTTTCTTCCATTTTTCTTTGTGTTTTTTATTGTTACTAAATAAAGGGTTTCCATCGTTTATGTAGCGTTTTGCAATTTTGCGGTTTGACAATTCATAAAGCTGCATTAGTTCATATGATTCATCTTCTGACATCATACTACATGGATATTTTTCTTCAGACACTGGTGAAAATTCACGTAAAATCCATTCAAATTTTCTAATTTCGTTTATATTCATCTCTGTGGTACTATTTATTATACGTTTGATTTCACAGGCATTTTCTGACATTTTTGTATTAAATTTTTTATAGTCATTATCAACATAAAAATAATCATTTAATTCAAGCCCAAATACATCCAGAAAGTCAGCAATAAGGGAACCACCTTTAAAATATTGTTTATCAAAACGTCTTACAATAATATTTTCAATTCCAAATAAATTTTTAAGTTTTTTTAAACACCGAAGATAATCCAGTTGAACATACTGGTTATAATTTTGGAAATATTCATCCCATGAAATGGTATTTTTATTGCTTATGTTGTGTTTTATAAGCTGATTGTACCATGATGCTAAAAAATCATCTTGCCGTCTTAGATATACAATTATTTTAATCTGATATCCAGCAGACTGTGCATTTTTTTTCAGTTCATCCATAAGAGTTTTACCCCTTTTTCTATTAAAACAGGCAGTCCATATGCCTTCATCAGATAGAATAATATTGTCATATGTATTAAAATATTCCTCTATTGCTTTAAGCCCCAAATTAAAATATTCTTTCTCTTTTTCTATCTCTCTATTGCCTTCTTCATTATAATATGTGGCTTCTAAAAAAAGTCCATTGCGATATTTGCCTTTATTTTCATACTTAAATGGAAGTTCAGGATAATAATATCCTTCTTCAGATAATCTATTCATATTATCATAACAAAAATGTTGAATAGACGTAGTACCAGTTTTTGGTGTACCTATATGAAGATATAATGTTTTCATTTATGTCTCCTTTATAATTATTTTATCTTATTGAAAATTAATATATTAATTTTTTATTACAAAAAAATGGCATTTCTGTAAATTTTTAAAAAAGGATGTATGTCATAATTGTGTAAGATATGACATACATCCTCACTGTTTTTCACAGTGTTAATAAATATTTACAGCTTGTGATTACTGTCTTCCAGACATTTCTTCTTCCTGACGCTTAATCATCTGGCGAACCATTTCACCACCAACTGAACCATTCTGTGCAGAAGTTAAATCTCCATTATAACCACCATTTTTAAGTGGCACACCGATTTCACTTGCTACCTCCATTTTGAACTTGTTCATTGCTTCCTTTGCCTGTGGAACTTCCATTCTTGAACTATTATTACTTGTCATTTTTCATACCTCCTTTTATTATTTATGGGACGATTTGATTCCATTGTTATAATTGGATTGATATCTTCCCGTTTTAAGATAAGTTATCGCTTATCTTGATATTATTATGAACAGTAAAAATAAAAATATGTTGGTAGTTTTTGGGGAAAAGGTTGTATTTTTTTTTATATGTGATATAATTTTTATATTTGTATTAATGATATAATATAAAATATGGAGGTTTTTCTATGAAGCATATTAAAACAATTAACAAAGCTAATTTAAGTGCAACTGCTAAAAAAGGTGGATGCGGCAAGTGTCAAGCTTCATGCCAGTCAGCTTGTAAGACTTCATGCACAGTTGGCAATCAGAAGTGTGCTAATGATGAAGACAACAAATAGTGTATTAATGTTGCCATAAGGCTAGATTTAGTGGCTGTTGCAGGTTTTTCTGTGGCAGCCTTAAATTTGCCTTGATATATATATTAAGAAAGGTAATATAATTCATATGATTCATAAATTTAAAGCGAAAGATATAAATATATTGTTAGATGTAAATAGTGGTGGAGTTCATATAATTGATGATATTACATATGATCTGCTTGATTATGTAAAGCCACCATTTGAAAAAGAATGTCCAGATGAAATAATTACTAAGTTAAATACTATCTATAATACTTCAGATATTAAGGAAGCATATAATGAGATTGTTTTGTTGTATAAAGACCAGCTACTTTTTAGCGAGGATGTCTATGGTGATTATGCAAATACTTCGGTTAAATCTCCAATTAAGGCTTTGTGTTTACATATTGCCCATGACTGTAATTTAAGGTGTAAATATTGTTTTGCATCTACTGGCGATTTTGGCACAGGAAGAAAACTTATGCCGCTTGAGACGGGAAAGGCAGCCATTGATTTTCTAATTGAAAAATCTGTTGGTCGTGAAAACCTTGAGGTGGATTTTTTTGGTGGTGAACCACTTATGAACTTTGAAGTGGTAAAAGAAATTGTTCAGTATGCACGTAGTAAAGAAAAAGAATATGGCAAAAATTTCAGATTTACAATTACTACAAATGGTATGCTTCTTACAGATGATAAAATTGATTTTATAAATAAAGAGATGTCCAATGTGGTGCTTTCTATAGATGGTCGTAAGGAAGTTAATGACAGAATGAGAGTGCGTGTAGACGGAAGTGGTTCATATGATAAAATTGTTGATAAATATAAACAGCTTATAGAAAAACGTGGAGATAAGGAATATTATGTACGTGGGACGTATACAAAATATAACCTTGATTTTTCAGAAGATGTACTCCACCTTTATAACATAGGATTTGACCAAATTTCAGTTGAGCCTGTAATCGAAGAAGAAAGCGTTGAATATGCTATTACAGAAAACGATTTAGATAAAATTTATGCAGAATATGATAAATTAGTTGATAAAATTGCCGAAATAAAGAAAAATAATGGAAAGATAAACTTTTTCCATTTTATGATTGACCTTGACCAAGGACCTTGTGTAATAAAAAGACTGCGTGGGTGTGGAAGTGGCAATGAATATGTAGCAATTACTCCTGAAGGTGATATTTATCCATGTCATCAGTTTACTGGACATGAAGAATATAAAATGGGCAATCTGTATAAACGTACATTTGATGAAAACATTAAAAAGGAATTTGCAGGATGCCATGTATATTCAAAGCCTTCCTGTCGTGATTGCTGGGCAAAGTTTTATTGCAGTGGCGGATGTAATGCAAACAATTATATTTATAATGGTGATATCCATAAATCCCATGAACTTTCATGTAAAATTATGAGAAAACGTCTTGAATGTGCAATACTGACAAAAGTATGTGAACAGCTTAATAATTAATTTATAAGCTGGTATTTGCAGAAGATTTTTATGGTTTGATTGTTAAATAAACTTTTTATAAAAGAAAAATAAGCTGTAAACTTTTAGTATACAGCTTATTTTTTGTCCGGTCAACTAATGAAAATCTCTTTCTACAAAACCACCCTGTAAATCCCCCTATTTAAAAGAACATATGTACATTAACGCTACTCATCTGTTGTAAATAAACCAATTTCGTTTAGCTAAACTTTATTTTATTTACTTGATGCAAATATATTATACAACTATTTTCGGCGAAAATCTACTTATTTTCGCCATTTTAGGATGAATGACAACTTTAAGGGAACAAACAACAAATATGTTAGAATAAATTGTCATATTGATTTCAATATGGTAATATAAAACCAACCAGTTTTTAAAATTCAGAAGGGAGGAATATGTTTTCAGTTTTAATATTAGAAGATAATTTAGTACAATTAAACACTATTAAGCAGTTAATATTATATAAATATCCTAAATGGGAGATTTATACTGCAAAAAGTTATACAGAAGCTAAAAAGCTTTTGGATATATGTAAGTTTAATATGTTTTTACTTGATATTGAATTGTCAAAAGATGTGTCAGAACCTGATGGGCTGGATTTTGGAAGGCTTGTGCGGAAGATGTCAGATTATAAACACACTCCAGTTTTGTTTTTTGCAGGGCAGACGGACAAAGTTCTTATGGCATTACAGGAAGTTCATTGTAGCTCATATCTTGTAAAACCATATACGCCAAAACAACTTACAGACGCTATTGACTACGCATCAGATATAGTACAAGAAACTGAAGAGGTACTTCTTATAAAGGATTCAAATGGTGTTTACCAGAGAATTGTACCAATGGATATAGAATATTTGGAAACAAGTGGGAAGAATATTATAATTAATGTAAATGCATCTGCAATCACTATTGCTAACTACACTGTAACTAAGATTTTGGAAATGCTTCCAGAATATTTTACCAGATGCCATAAGAGATATATAATTAATAGAGAAAAATTGCTCTCATATGATAAATCAACTCAGATGGTGCGATTGAAATGCTGTAGTATTCCAGTAGGTAGAAAATATAAAGATGATTTAGAAAAATTTTTGGATTTATAATTCTGGAAAGTGGGGTGAAACATCTACAAATGTACAGGATTTTTATAGTAGAGGATGACGAGGTTATTGCATTAGCTGTTAAAAGACATTTAGAAGGATGGGACTATGAGGTGAAATGTTCTGAGAAGTTTTCAAATATTATGCATGATTTTGCAGAGTGGACTCCACAGCTTGTACTTATGGATATTAAGCTTCCTGTACACAATGGTTATTACTGGTGCAGTGAAATACGTAAAATTTCAAAAGTTCCTGTAATCTTTATTTCTTCGGCTTCTGATAATATGAATATAGTTATGGCTATGAATATGGGTGCAGATGACTTTATTGCAAAGCCGTTTGACCTTGATGTACTTACTGCAAAAGTGCAGGCAATGTTGCGTAGAAGTTATGATTTCAGAGGGCAGACAAGCATTTTAGAACATAATGGGGTATTTCTTAACCTTGAGGAAACAACACTTATCTATAATAATAAAAAATTAGAATTGACTAAAAATGAATATAAAATTTTACAAGTGCTTATGGGCAATAAGGGAAAGGTAGTAAGTCGGGATAACCTTATGGAAAAGCTTTGGGAGAGTGACAGCTATGTAGACGAAAATACTCTTTCGGTAAATATTAACAGGCTTAGAAAAAAGCTTGAGAGTGTAGGTTTAAATAGTTTTATTTTAACAAAAAAGGGGATTGGTTACAGAGTTTTATAGCTTTTAAATTAGGTGAGATTATGAGAGTATTTTTATCGTATATCTATAAAATAAAGTTTTGGCTGGTTTTTGCTGCAATTGAAATGATTATAATGTCAAGTGTCCTAATATTAAACGATGTCAAAGCTACAGAAATTATATATGGGGTCTGTCTGTTGCTTTTTATAGTTGTCGTTTTTTTAGTATTAGGCTATTATAAATACTGTTATAAGTATAAATATTTAAAAACCATAGAAAAAAATATTGAAGTATTAACTGGTACACTTCCTGAAGCAGAAGACTGTATCGAAAAAGAATACCAGCAGCTTATAGAGAATTTGGCGTGCTATTATAATAGTATGATAAATAAAAATGCAAATATGTTTAAGGATATGAATGAATATTATACGATGTGGGTACACCAGATAAAAACGCCAATTGCTGCAATGAAACTTCTGCTTCAAGAAAGGTCATGTGAGTTTGATGTGTCATATGAACAAACACAACTTTTTAGAATAGAACAATATGCCGAAATGGCATTACAATATATGCGGCTTGGCTCAGAAAGTACTGATTTTTTGATAAAAAAAGTAGATATTCATAGGGTTGTAAAGGAAGCTGTGCATAAATATGCAAGAATGTTTATTCAGAAAAAGATAAAACTGGATTTTAAAGATTTTAATATACAAGCAATTTCAGATGAAAAGTGGCTTGAATTTGTTATAGAGCAGCTTCTGTCAAATGCAATAAAATACACAAGTAAGGGTCAGGTTTCTATATATGCAGAGAGTAAAAACTGCTCTGTGCTAGCACTGGTTATTGAAGATACAGGAATTGGGATAAACAGTGTAGATTTGCCACGGATATGTGAAAAGGGTTATACGGGGTATAATGGACACAATGACAAGCTTTCAACTGGAATAGGATTGTATCTATGCAATGAGATTTTGAAAAAACTGTCACATGGAATAGAAATTGAATCAGAGGAAGGAAAAGGTACAAAGGCTAAAATTTTATTTTATTTAAAATAGTGCAAAAGTGGTCAGTGGTTTTGTTGATTAACTGTGTTACATATAGTTAAAGCTTGAAAGGTTTGTTATGAATGAATGGATATTAGAGCAGATGAAAGTTGTCAATCAAGAAGAACAGTCGTATTTAGATGGAAATATTCAGGTAAAAAAGGATTTATATACAAGAAAGGATATATTTGAAATTGACAGTCAGATGTTTTTAGAACAAGGCAAACTTGTTACTGTGCGTCATCACAGTCGTTTTGTGGACTTTCCCCTTCACAGACATAATTATATTGAAATTGTATATGTGTGTACTGGCGAGATTACTCACTATATTGATGGAAAAGCGTTAGTTACAAAGCAAGGAGATATGCTGCTTATGAACCAGTATGTCGAACATAGTGTAAAGATGGCAGGGGCAGATGACCTTGGTATTAATTTTATTGCACTGCCAGAGTTTTTTGATATTCCTTTACAGATGATGAAAAAGCATAATGTAATTGCAGATTTTTTGATTGGAGCACTCAGGCATAGTAAGCATATACCACAATATTTAGTATTTCATTTACAGGAGCATACACCAGTAACTAACCTATTAGAAAATATGATTTCTTCTCTTTTCTTTGCAAATGAAAATGAGGATGAAATCAATCAGTATTCTATGGGGTTGGTTTTTTTGTATTTAATTAATCGCCTTGATACTCTGGCACAAAATTCATCACATAGCTATGAAGATATTGTTGTGCAGGCAACTTTAAAGTATATTGATTCTGAATATAAGACTGCGACTTTAAGCCGTATTGCAGATGATTTTAAGATGTCTCTGCCAGCTATAAGTAGAATGATTAAGAAAAACACAGGATTTACATTTTTAGAATTACTTATGCGTAAGCGTTTTCAAAAAGCAGTTATGTTATTGATGGAAACAAAACTTCCTGTAGAGGATATTGTAGCAGATATAGGTTATGAAAACCAGAGCTATTTTTATAGACAATTTAAAAAACGCTATGGCATGACACCTAGCCAGTATCGAATAGTACATAAAGATGATATAACAATCAGAATATAGAAAATATCCAAAATATAAAAATGGTCAGTATTTCTGTTAAATCAGGACGTTATAAAAGCATAGCTAATTTACTATAATAAAAACACTTAAGTTATGGCAAATTCAGTGCTATACATAGAAAGCATTGATAAGAACTTTTAAGTTTATTTAACAGGAGGAGTAAAAATGGCTTCATATTATCTGGCAGTGGATATTGGTGCATCAAGTGGTCGTCATATCCTTGGACATCTGGAAGATGGAAAGATGATTTTAGAGGAAATTTATCGTTTTGAAAATGGTATGGATAAGCAGAACGGGAAGCTTTTATGGGATACAAAACGTTTATTTACAGAAATTGTAAATGGTATAAAAGTTTGTAAAAAGCTGAATAAAATACCATACAGTATGTCTATTGATACATGGGCAGTAGATTATGTACTGCTGGATGAAAATAATAATGTTTTAAGCGATACTTATGGGTACAGAGATAGCAGAACAGTTGGTATGGATGAAAAGGTATACAAGTTTATTTCAGAAGAAAGGCTGTATCAGAGAACAGGTATACAAAAGCAGATTTTTAATACAATTTATCAGCTTATGGCTGTAGAGACAAAAGAGCCTGAAATTTTAGAAAAGGCAGACGCATTTTTAATGTTGCCAGATTATTTCCAGTTTCTGCTAACTGGAAATAAAGTTTCAGAATATACTAATGGAACATCTACGCAACTTGTAGACCCTGAAAATAAACAGTGGGATAAAGAGCTAATAGAACAGCTTGGATATCCAAAAAATATATTTCTGCCACTTAGTATGCCGGGAACGGAGATTGGCGATTTAAAGAAAGAAATATATGAACAAGTTGGATTTAACTGTAAGGTAGTGCTTTGTGCAAGTCATGATACGGCTTCAGCGGTTATGGCAATGCCACTTGCACATGGAAGTGGGCTTTATATTAGCTCTGGTACATGGTCTCTTATGGGAACTGAGTTAGCGCAGGCAAACTGTAGTGAAGAAAGTCGTCAGGGCAACTTTACAAATGAAGGTGGGTATGACTATCGTTTCCGTTATCTCAAGAATATTATGGGGCTTTGGATGATACAGTCTGTAAGACATGAACTAAAAGATTTATATTCGTTTGCAGAGCTTTGTGATATGGCAGAGGGGTGTAAGAACTTTCCTTCACGTGTAGATGTAAATGATTCTGTATTTCTAGCACCAGAAAGTATGATAGAGGCAATTAAGGACTACTGTCGAAGAACAGAGCAGCCTGTACCAGAGACAACAGGGGAGATTTCTACAGTAATTTATCAGAGTTTAGCAGAATGTTATGGAAAAACAGTTAAAGAAATAGAGAAAAATACAGGAGAGAAATACGACTGTATCCATATAATTGGAGGCGGCTCCAATGCAGCTTACCTTAACCAACTTACTGCTAATACAACAGGTAAGACAGTTTATGCAGGACCTAGTGAAGCTACAGCGATTGGAAATATTATGGCACAGATGATACAGGCAAAAGAGTTACAAAATTTGTCAGAAGCAAGAAAATGTGTGTTTAATTCTTTTGGAATCAAACAATATAAATCTGAAAATAAGGAATAAAAAAGGAGATTAGGAATGATAAATAAAGAGAGATTTGAATTGGCAAAAGAACGATATGCAAGACTTGGTATAGATGTGCAGGCGGCAATGGACAAACTTAAAACTATAAATATTTCATTACACTGCTGGCAAGGTGATGATGTAAGGGGATTTGACCAAAAATCTGATGGTCCTCTTACTGGAGGCATTCAGACAACAGGCAATTATCTAGGACGTGCTAGTACACCAGAAGAACTGATGGCTGATATTGATAAAGTATTAGCTCTTTGCCCGGGGGCGAAGAAACTCAATTTGCACGCGAGCTATGCTATTTTTGATGATGAAAATGGGGGCTGGGTAGACCGCGATAAAATAGAGCCAAAGCACTTCAAGAAATGGGTAGATTTCTGTAAAAAGAGAAACTTAGGATGTGACTTTAATCCAACTTTTTTCTCACATCCAAAATGTGACCCACTTACACTGTCTTCACCAAATGAAGAAACAAGAAGATTCTGGATTGAACATGGTAAAGCTTGTATCCGTATTTCGGAGTATCTTGCTAAAGAGCTTGGACAGACATGTGTAATGAATATCTGGACAGGTGATGGCTATAAAGATGTTCCTGCTGACAGAAAAGGACCACGTGAGCGTTATAGAGATTCTATAGACCAGATTTTGTCTGAGGAATATGATTTTAATCTCGTGAAACCTTGTATTGAATCAAAGGTATTTGGTATTGGTGTGGAAGCTTATACTGTAGGCAGTGCAGAGTTTTCATTAAGTTATGCTGCTATGAATAAAGACAAGTGCATTCCTCTTATGGATAACGGTCATTATCATCCAACAGAAGTTGTTTCTGATAAAATACCAGCATTGTTAACATTCTTCCCAGAAATTGCACTTCATGTTACAAGAGGAGTAAGATGGGATTCTGACCATGTTATATTGTTTGATGATGAGACTAAAGAAATGTGCAAAGAAATTGTACGTTGTGGTGGCTTAGATGGCTCTGTATATATTGCATTGGATTACTTTGATGCTTCTATTAACAGAATTTCTGCATGGACAACAGGCTTTCGCAATATCCAGAAAGCTTTGCTTTTAGCTCTTGTAACTCCAAATGAAGCTTTTAAGAAGTTACAGAATGAGAGTAAATTTACAGAGCTGATGGTAAGACAGGAAGAAATAAAAACTCTGCCATTTGGTGATATATGGGATGAATACTGTTGTCAGTGTAGTGTTCCTGTGGATGGCGAGTGGTTCGATGATGTACTATCTTATGAGCGTGATGTACTTAGTAAAAGATAATTAATGTAAATATAATAGAAAGGAAATAAGACATGGGCATTTTAGATGTAAAATTTGTACAAGGGTTTATACGTATGTGTGACGATGGCTGGCAGCAGGGCTGGCATGAGAGAAATGGCGGCAATCTTTCCTATCGTATAAAACCAGAGGAAGTAGAGGAAGTAAAAGAGTATTTTGATATACCAAGTGAATGGTGTGAAATTGGCACTTCTGTACCACAGCTTGCAGGTGAGTATTTTATGGTAACAGGAAGTGGCAAGTATTTTCGTAATGTTATATTGAAACCTGAGGACAGCACTTGTATTATTGAATTGGATGAAAAAGGCGAGAACTACCGTATCTGTTGGGGCATGATAAACGGCGGAAGACCTACAAGTGAACTTCCAAGTCACCTAATGAACCATGAAGTGAAAAAAGCTGCTTCAAATAATGCACATAGGGTTATCTATCATGCACATACGACAAATGTAATTGCACTGACATTTGTGCTTCCGCTTGAGGATAAGGTATTTACAAGAGAATTATGGGAAATGGCTACAGAGTGTCCAGTTGTGTTCCCATCTGGTATTGGTGTGGTTGGCTGGATGGTTCCCGGTGGTCGTGATATTGCTGTAGCAACTAGTGAACTAATGAAAGAATACGATGTAGCAATATGGGCACATCATGGAATGTTTTGTTCAGGAGAAGACTTTGATTTGACCTTTGGGCTTATGCATACAGTGGAAAAATCTGCAGAAATACTTGTTAAGATGTTGTCAATGCGTCCAGACAAGTTACAGACAATTACGCCACAGAACTTCAGAGACCTTGCAGTGGATTTTAATGTTACACTGCCTGAGAAATTTTTATACGAAAAATAAAAATATATAGTATATATAAGTATATTATGATGTTGGGGTCAAAAAGTATTTTGCCCCCAACTGATGCTACGGATTGCTATATTGCCCTGCAATTCGCGCAATCCTGCCAACACCTCCAATCCCGCATATTTGCAAGCAAATCTGCTTCTTGTCGGTGTTTGGCGGGTTAAGCTAGTAGATAGCAATTTGCATGTAAACATGTACTGCTATTTACTTTTGACCATGGCATCATATTATGGTATTATATATAAAAATAACAGAAAAAAGGAGAGAAGAAATTATGGTAAACCGTTTTGTATTAAATGGCATTTCATATCATGGAAAAGGTGCAATACAGGAAATTCCAGCAATAATAAAAAGCAAGGGGTTTAAAAAAGCATTTATTGCTTCTGACCCTGACCTAGTAAAATTTAATGTTACTAAAAAAGTAACTGATTTGTTAGATGAAAATGGACAAGATTATGAAGTGTATTCAGATATTAAACCAAATCCTACAATTGAAAATGTAAAGTCTGGTGTGGAAGCTTATAAGAAATCTGGTGCAGATTATATGATTACAATCGGTGGTGGTTCTTCTATGGATACGGGTAAGGCGATTGGTATTATTATCAATAATCCAGAGTTTGCAGATGTGCGTTCACTTGAAGGTGTAGCACCAACTAAAAATCCTACAGTATTTACAATTGCGGTACCAACAACAGCAGGTACAGCCGCTGAAGCAACTATTAACTATGTAATTACAGATGTTGAAAAAAAACGTAAATTTGTCTGTGTGGATACAAATGATATTCCAAATATAGCAATTATCGACCCAGATATGATGTCTACTATGCCAAAAGGGCTTACAGCAGCAACTGGTATGGATGCTCTTACACATGCTATTGAAGGCTATACAACAAAGGCCGCATGGGAGCTAGCTGACTGCTTGAACTTAGAGGCTATACGTCTTATTGCAAAAAGTCTTCGTGCGGCAGTAAACAATGACCAAGAGGGTCGTGAAGGTATGGCACTTGGTCAGTATGTAACAGGCATGGCATTTTCTAATGTAGGTCTTGGTATCGCACACTCAATGGCACATACACTTGGTGCTGTTTATGACACACCACATGGTGTTGCGTGTGCAATGATGCTTCCAATTGTTATGGAATATAACCAAGAAGCAACAGGAGAAAAGTTTAAAGCTATCGCTGAGGCCATGGGTGTTGATACAACTGGAATGGACCAGACAACATACCGCAAAGCTGCAATTGATGCAGTACGTAAACTTTCTATAGATGTAGGTATTCCAACAAAGCTTGATAAACTTAAAGAAGAAGACCTTGACTTTCTAGCTGAGTCTGCATATGCAGATGCTTGTTGTCCAGGCAATCCAAAAGATACATCTGTAGATGATTTAAAAGAATTGTTCCGTAAATTAATGTAACAATGTGGTCATAAACTAGTATAATTATATATAAATTGAAACTAGGTAGCACCTATATTTTATAGATGCTGCCTAGTTTATTGTATTCAAAAAATTAACTGTTTTTGCCAAAAAATTGACGTTCTTGCCAGAAACCTTGTTTTATCTTGAAATTTTACTATAATAAACACAGTTAAGGATTTTATTTATTGGTAAATATGTAAAAGAATAGAAGGGAGAGGTTGACTTATGAGAAAAATTAAGAAGAAATTTTGTGCCATAGGATTGTCACTTGCATTAGCAGTTTCAGCAATATGGCAGGGAATGCCGGCTTTGGCAACTATTTCAAACCAGACATCAGAAAAACAAGAAAGTGACTTAGAAATCTCAAGCAAAGCAATAAACAGCTATCGTGATATTGATGAGGCACCACCAATCAGTGTAAAGGAATATGAGAAAAATCATATTCCACAGGATATACAAGATATTAACAGTGCATTTGCATCAGCATATACACCTGATGAATGGGATGATAGCAATACTACATCTTTGCCTGCTGTCAGAAACCAGAATCCTCTTGGCACTTGTTGGGCACACAGTGCAATGGCTATGATAGAGATGTATCTTGTAAAAAAATATGGAGTACCCGCATATGATGCAGATATGTCGGAATTTCAGTCAGTATTTTTTATGAACCATGATTGGACTGACCCACTTGGTCTGTGCAGTGGTGACAATTTTCATACAATAGATGAAAACGGCGGAACTGCTTTAGCTTCAAACTGGTATGACCATGGCGGCAATACTGCGTTTACAAAATTTATGTTAATGGACTGGGTGGGTGCAGTATCAGAGACAAAATATGATGAAACAAAATATAGCGTGTTAAAAGAAAAAGAGGGAAATGCCTATCTGGATGATAGCTATGCAATCAGTAAAGATATGGCACATGTACAGAATGTCAATGTAATTAATTCAAAAGATACTGATGTAATTAAGCAGATGATAATGGACTGTGGAGCAGTTGGAATATCCTACTGGCATGATGACAGTTATTATAATGAAACTAACCAATCTTATTATAATTCAAATAATACATCTACTAACCACGCTGTGGTAATTGTTGGATGGGATGACAACTTTGATAAATCACAGTTTAATACTGCACCTTCAAATAATGGTGCATGGCTTATCAGGAACAGTTGGGGAAGTGACTGGGGAAAGAATGGTTATTTCTGGATTTCATACGATGATACCTCATTAAGTGATACAGCATATTCACTAGAGGCAACTTATAAAAGTGACTATGAACAGCAAGAGGACTATTATGATCATAACTACCAGTATGATGGTGGAATTTCAACATCTAAGATGAGTTATAATAATGCTGAGTTAAGTGTTGAAGAAGCAAATGTGTTTACTGCTGCTGGAGAAGAGGAGTTAAAAGCAGTTGCCATTTATACAGGAGCAAATTATAAATATGATATAAAAGTTTATACAGGGCTTACAGATAAGTCAAACCCAGTTTCTGGTACAGAGGTTACATCAATAAGTGGTACGCAGGCATATGAAGGCTACCATACAGTTAAATTAAATGACAGTGTAGTGTTAAATCAGGGAGATATATTTTCTGTTGTTGTAACACTTAAAAATAATAATAGTGGTGTAACAGAAATTGCATTAGATAACACTATGAAACAGAGCTGGATATATTCTGAGTCAGAATCAGAAGAAGGTCAGAGTTTTTATCGTCCTGCTGGAGATAACTATGGATGGACAGATGCAGGAGCAAATGGAGCAAATCTGCGTATTAAGGCATATACAAATGATTATGTTGAAAATCCGATTACATCAATTGAAATTAGAAATACTCAATTAGAGATAAATGCAGGAGAGACATATAACTTC